>JBDTOB010000465.1:0-3198 GCA_039933435.1 Acidobacteriota bacterium
CTCTTCGCAATCCCTTCCTCGACTTCGAGAACGGCGACGCGTTCCTGCGCCATTTTCATGCCGCGGCCGAGGGCGCCTCAAACCCGTTCATTCTGGTGATCGAGGGCTCGATCCCCGACGAGACCAACAAGGCGGAGGGCTACTGGGCGTCGTTCGGTACCGACCCGGCGACCGGGCAGCCGATCACCACCTGCGAGTGGATCGACCGGCTGGCGCCGAAGGCGTGGGCGGTACTCGCGGTCGGAACCTGCGCGACCTACGGCGGCATCCATGCGATGGCCGGCAACCCGACCGGCTGCATGGGGGTGCCCGATTATCTCGGCTGGCACTGGCGTTCCTGGTCGGATATCCCGATCGTCTGCGTGCCGGGATGCCCCGCGCAGCCCGACAACATCACCGAGACGCTGCTCTACCTGCTGCACATGGCGTCGCGGCGCGCGCCGCGGATTCCGCTCGACGAGGCGCTGCGGCCGACGTGGCTGTTCGGCCAGACCGTGCACGAGGGCTGCGATCGGGGCGGCTACTACGAGCAGGCCGAGTTCGCGCAGGAATACGGCTCGCGCCTCTGCATCGTCAAGCTGGGGTGCTGGGGGCCGGTGGTCCAGTGCAACGTCGGCAAGCGGGGCTGGATGGGCGGCATCGGCGGCTGCCCCAACGTCGGCGGCATCTGCATCGGCTGCACCATGCCCGGGTTTCCCGACAAGTTCATGCCCTTCATGGATCAGCCACCCGGGTCGATGCTCTCGACCCATGCGGTCACCGGCTACGGTCGCGCGATGCATGCGCTGCGGCGGTTCACCCAGACCTCGCTCAACAAGACCCCGGCGTGGCGCAACACACGGCACCGGCGGACGGAGCCCGCGTCATGAGCCGATCGACCTTCGTGCTGCCGGCGATCGCGGCGGCGCTCGAGGGCGAGCCGCCGCCGACCGCGGAGAGCCTCGCCGATACCGAGGCGCGCGCCGAAGCGGTGCTCGTCAACCTCGCCGATGCGTTCCGATCCCGCCGTCCGGTGTCCGTGCCGGCAGAACCCGCGCCCGGCCCGGCGGCGGTCGGCCACGGGGCGGCCGTCGATGCGCGCTACCGCGCCCTGGTCGAGCAGATGCCCGCCGTGGTCTTCCTCGCCGATCTGGACGAGGGCGTGGGGGAGGCGTACGTCAGCCCGGAGATCGAGTCGGCGCTGGGATTTTCGCAGCAGGAGTGGCTCGAGGATCCGGTCCGCTGGTATCACCGGATTCACCCCGACGACAAGGAGCGCTGGAGCATCGAAGCGGCGGACATGTTCCTCACGGGCCGGCCGCTCCGGTCGGCCTACCGGGTGGTGGCGCGCGACGGCAGCGTGCTCTGGTTCCACTGTCAGGCGGCGCTGATCCAGCGGGAGGACGGCCGCCCGTGGTTCATTCACGGCGTCGGCGTCGACATCACCGATCTCAAGCGCGCCGAGCAGGCCCTCCAGGAGGAGCGCAATCTCGTCGCCACGATTCTCGACAGCGTCGGGGCGCTGGTGACGGTGCTCGACCCCGGCGGCCACATCCTGCGCTTCAATCGCGCCTGCGAGCGCGCCTCGGGGCGCGAGTTCGCGGCGGTCAGGGGGCAGCGGATGTGGGAGCTGTTCGAGACGCCGGAGGAGTCGGCGCGCTTCGAGGCGATCGTGCAGCAGTGGTGCGGCGGTGCCGGACCGTACGATCAGGACGGCAGCTGGGTGAGCGGGCGCGGCGAGCGCCGCATCATTTCGTGGTCCGGCACGGCGCTGCGCGCCGCCGACGGCCGCGTGGAATACCTGATTGCCACCGGCAACGACGTCACCGAGCGCAAGCGGCTCGAGCGCGCCCTGCTCGAGATCAGCGGGCACGAGCAGCGCCGGATCGGTCAGGACCTGCACGACGGGCTGGGCCAGCACCTGACCGGCACGGCGTTCATGAGCAAGGTGCTGCAGCAGCGTCTCGAGGAGCACGCGCTACCGGAGGCGGTCGAGGCCGGCAAGATCGTCCAGCTGGTCAACGAGGCGATCGAGAAGACGCGCGAGCTGTCGCGCGGCCTGATCCCGGTGGTCTCCGGCGCCGACGGCCTGATGGCCTCGCTGCAGCGCATGGCGCGGGAGGTCGAGGATCTTTTCAGCGTCTGTTGCCGCTTCGTCTGCGACGAGCCGGTGCTGCTCGAGGACGTCGCTGCGGCCACCCACCTGTTCCACATCGCCCAGGAAGCCGTCAGCAATGCCATCAAGCATGGCCGGGCGTCGAGCATCGTCATCGTGCTCTCGGTCCGCGGCGACACCGGCCGCCTGGCGATCGAAGACAACGGCGTCGGCATCGGCCGCGCCCGACCGGGAAATTCCGGCATGGGACTGCACATCATGGGCTATCGCGCGCGGATGATCGGCGGGTCGTTCGAGATCCACCCGGCGCCCGGGCAAGGGCAGGGGACCACGGTGGCGTGCCTGTTTCCGCGGCGGGCTCACCAGTGAGGGAGCGGGCGGCCGCCTGTTCGCCGGCGGTCAAACGCCGCGTGCTGGTCGTCGACGACCATCCCATCATCCGCCAGGGGCTGTCGCTGCTCATCGACCGCGAGCCGGATCTCACGGTCTGCGGCCACGCCGATGATGCGCACTCGGCCGCGCGGGCGATTGCCGAGTTGCGTCCGGACCTGGTGATCCTCGACATCTCGCTGGGAGGCCAGGACGGCCTCGATCTGCTGAAGCAGGTGCGGCTCCGCGACGACGAGCTGCCGATTCTCGTGCTGTCGATGCACGACGAGTCGATCTACGCGGAGCGGGTGCTGCGGGCGGGGGCCAACGGCTACATCATGAAGCAGGAGGCCACCGGCCTGGTGTTGACCGCCGTCCGCCGGATTCTCGACGGCCAGGTCTACGTGCCCGAGCGGATTGCGACCCGGATGCTGCGGCAGTACGCGCGCGGCGCGAGTTCCGGACCGATCTCGCCGCTGGCCAGCCTCAGCGACCGCGAGCTCGAGGTCTTCCGGCTGATTGGTGCCGGCCGGAGCACGCGGCAGATTGCGCAGTCGCTGCAGTTGAGCGTGAAGACGGTCGAGTCCTACCAGGCGCACCTCAAGGAAAAGCTCGGGCTGCGCAACGCCCGGGAGCTCCAGCACCACGCCATCGAGTGGGTGGTGAAGGAGCAGGCCGACTAGAGCGTTTTTCATTAGGTCGTAGCAATTCGATAGCCGGAGTGCCGCACGTAG
>JBDTOB010000466.1:0-3196 GCA_039933435.1 Acidobacteriota bacterium
CCGTGGGTCGCGACCAGGTTGCCGATCTCGCCCGCCACTCTTCCACTCTACCCCACCGGGGACACTCATCTTTACGCTAAGTGATTGACCTCGATGGCCGATGCGCGTCGGAGCGGCTGATCGACGCGGCCCCCCGCTCGAACTACGCCACGTCCACGAAGCGCTCGAACTGCCGTCCGACCTCAGGGAAGACGCCAACCAGCCTGAAGCCGAAGCGTTCGTGGAGACGGACCGATGCGAGGTTCGGAAGACTGACGAGCTCATCGAGCGGCGCAGCCCGAACTGATAGACCGGGCGCGGCGCCGATCGCCAGCGCCCCGGCGACGCTATCGCGCACGAAGCGACGGCGGCTGATGCCGCCGAATGGGGGCCGATTGTTCAACAAACCTCTCCAACTGATCCGGGAACACTGCAACCCCGACGGGGTCCGGCAGATGCTACGCTTGCCGATGGTTCTTAAGAAGACATTTCTGAGTCGGGACGTGGCGCGGCCGATGCGACGGGGAGTGACGCTGCTGACCTGCGGCCTGCTGGCCTGTGTGCTGCTGGGCTGCGGCACGGATCCGGGGCGCGACGTCAAGCCGATGTCCAGCCCGGCGGCGTCGCCCGCCGGGGCCGACGCTTCGGCCATCATGCCGCTCGACAAGGTCAGCAAAAGCCAGGCGGCGGCGGTCTCGCAGCGGATCGCGAATACCGAGATCACCATCACCTACAGCCGTCCGGTGGCGCGGGGGCGCGAATTGTTCGGGGCGCTGGTGCCCTACGGTCAGGTGTGGAACCCGGGCGCCGACCGGGCCACCGCGATGGCGGTGAGCCGCGACATCACCATCGAAGGCCGGCCCCTCGCCGCCGGAAAATACAGTCTCTGGGCCATCCCGCAGCGCGACCGCTGGACGATCATCTTCAGCCGCGCCGCCGACGTCTTCCACACGCCGTATCCCGGGGAGGCGCAGGACGCGCTGCGCTTCGAGGCGCGGGTCGAAGCCGGCGCCCACATGGAAGCGCTGTGCTTCTATTTTCCGACCGTCGAGGGCAAGGACGCGGTCCTGCGGATCCACTGGGGCACCGTGGTGGTGCCGCTGGCGATATCCGTGCTGTAGTCCGCCCGCCCCGCCCGCCGCGGCACATGCCGCCGCGCCGCTTGACGGTATTGTACCATTACACTAGTATAAGCAGCGCAGCCACGCATGGCCCTGGTGACCCTCGACCCACGCGACCCGACGCCGATCTACGCCCAGCTCGAACGCGGGCTGCGGGCGGCGATTGCCACCGGCCGGCTGCAGCCCGGCGAGCAGCTGCCGACCGTCCGGGAGCTGGCGGTGGCCCTCCGGGTCAATGCCAATACCATCGCCCGCGTCTACGCCGAGCTCGAACGGGCCGGCGTCCTCGAGACCAAGCGCGGCGTCGGCTCGTTCGTCAGCGCCACTCCCGCCCGCGCCCACCCGCCCCGCGACAACGAGCGCCGCCTTCGGGCCTTTGCCACCCGCGTGCTCGCCGACGCCGACGCCGCCGGCTTCACGAGAGACGATGTCATCAGGGCGCTGCGAGCGCATCAACAAGGAGGAGCATGATGGTTCCGGTGGTCTTCAGCCGTCGTTCTGAATCGTCCGGCGGCGGGTCCGGCCCGCGGATCAACGTCATTGCCATTGCCGTACTGATCGCGTCGCTCGCCCTCGGCGGCGCCGGCACGGCGGTCGCCGGCAATCCCCTGCCCTTTCTGGTGATGCTGGTGGTCGGCCTGGTGCTGATGCAGGCGCCTCGCGTCGCCCAGCAGTGGGAGCGCGCCGTGGTCCTGCGGCTGGGGCGCTTCGTCGGCTTGCGCGGCCCGGGGCTCTTCTGGATCGCGCCCTTCATCGACACGGTGTCGTCCTGGATCGATCAGCGCACCATCACCACCAGCTTCGCCGCCGAGCAGACGCTGACCTCCGACACCGTCCCGGTCAACGTCGACGCGGTGCTGTTCTGGCTGGTGCACGACGTCGAGAAGGCGGCGCTGGAAGTGCAGGACTACGCTCAGGCAGTCAGCTGGGCGGCGCAGACCGCGCTGCGCGACATCATCGGCCGGACGACCCTGACCGAGCTGCTGCGCGGCCGCGAACGGATCGAGGCGGACCTGCAGACCCTCATCGATCAGCGCTCCAACCCCTGGGGCGTGACCGTCTCGTCGGTGGAGATGCGCGATATCGTCATCCCCGGCGCGCTCCAGGACGCGATGTCGCGCGAGGCGCAGGCCAGCCGCGAGAAGCAGGCGCGCATCATCCTCGGAGAGGCGGAGATGGAGATCGCCCATTCCTTCGAGGAGGCGGCGAAATCCTACCAGCACAACCCGACCGCGCTGCACCTGCGCGCCATGAACATGCTCTACGAGGGGCTCAAGGAAAAGGGAGCGCTGATGCTGATCCCGAGCAGCGCCGTCGAGTCGATGGGCATGGGCGGGCTGATGGGGGCGGCGGCGATGCGGCAGACGACGCTCACCGGCGGGGAATCAGCGCAGAAACCGGCTGGCCCGGCGGTGGATTAGCCGCTCCTGCCAGCGCTGCTGAGCCGCCAACCTGGGGCGTGAGTGTGCCGGTGCCGGCCGCCGCGTCTCGGGCCGCGCGTGTCATGATTGACACGTGGAGACGCAGAACATCAGCTCGGCCGTCGGTCTGGTCTGCGGCGAAGTGCGCGGCGGCACGACGATGGTCCACGAGCGCGTCTCCCTTCCCGGGATGCGCGGCGTGCTCTACTCACGCCCCTGCACCGGCGCCAGCGGCGGCGATGTCCACTACCTGTCGGTGTGCGGCTCCGGCCTGCTGGCGCGCGTCTGCCTGGCGGACGTCGCCGGCCACGGCGAGACCATCGCTGCGGTCGGCAACGAGATGCACGCGCACCTGCTGCGCAGCGTCGACGTCATCGATGAGCGCAAGGTGCTCGTCCGGCTCGACCGCCGGCTCGATGCGTCGGGCCTCCAATCCATGACCACCGCCGCGCTGACCACCTACTACCCGCCCAGCCGTCGACTGACGGTCGCCTACGCGGGCCACCCGCCTGGCTGGCTCTATCGCCAGCGCGACAGAACCTGGGGGCCGCTGCAGATGCCCGCCCCTCCGCCGAAGCCGAACGTCTTCACCGACCTGCCTCTGGGCACCGGCCTTTCGCCTGTCTATACCCGCCACCGCTTCACCGTCGAGCCCGGCGACCGGATGCTGCTCGT
>JBDTOB010000467.1:0-3193 GCA_039933435.1 Acidobacteriota bacterium
CGGTGCGGCGCTCGGGCGGGCCGAGCGCGATCGTGCCCGCGTCCTTGAGCTTGCCTTCCGCCCAGGTGAACTCGTGAATGGTGTTCTCGGCGGCCCCCGCCGAAAAGAGCCGCGTACCGTCGGGATGCCAGGCCAGCCCGAGCCAGGCGTGGTCGACAACCGTACGGCCGATCACCTGCTCCGTCTGGGTGTCGAACACCGTCAGCGTCGGCTTCGTCCAGCCGTTGTTGGTGATCACCAGGAAGCGGCCGTCGGGCGAGGCGACCATGTTGAGCGGCAGGTCGCCGACCTGGATGTGGCGCCCGGCCGGGTCGATGCGCCAGCCGTTCGGCAGCAGGGTTTCGCCGCCGCGCTGGCGGCCGGGCCTCGGGGCAGGGACGGCGCCGGGCTGGGCGTACGACCCGACGATGGCCGCGACCGCGGTGGCGAAGGTCAACAGCAGGACGGCGCCGCGCCTGGCGCGGCGGCGGGAGTGGATTGGCATGACGCGCGGATTATATGGCGTCCGGGCGGAGGTTCAGTGGCGGATCTTCACTTCGAACAGCCGCGGCCAGAGCTTGCCGGTCACAAACAGCCGATCCTGCGCCGCGTCGTAGGCGATGCCGTTCATGACGTCGACGCCGACGGCGTCGCGCGGGGCGAGCAGCCCGGCGAAATCAATCCAGCCGAGCACCCGGCCGGTCTTCGGATCGATCCGGACGACCTTCTCCGTTTGCCAGACGTTGGCGAGGATCTCCCCCTTGACGAACTCGAGCTCGTTCAGCTGCGCCACCGGCCGGCCGCCGTCGCGGACCTGCAGGCGCCCGGTTTGCCGCTGCGTCTGCGGGTCGAGGAAGCGCAGCCAGGAAGAGCCGTCGCTCATGATCAGCCGGTGGCCGTCGTCGGTGAGCCCCCAGCCCTCGCCGCTGTAGGTGAAAGTGCCGATCTTTTCGAGCGACTGGCGGTCGTAGATGAAGCCGACGCCGGACTGCCAGGTGAGCTCGAAGATCCGGTCGCGCCACACGGCAATGCCCTCTCCGAAGTAGTGGTCCGGCACCCGGCGAATCTGCAGCACTTCGCCGTTCTCCAGCTTGACCTTGCGGACGCTCGAGCGGCCGTTCAGGCCGGTGGCTTCGTAGAGCGTCCCGTCGGCGATGGTCAGTCCCTGGGTGAAGGCCTCGGGGTCGTGGGGATAGACGCGGACGACCTCGTAACCGGCGGTGGGCGCCCCCGCCTGTCCACTCGCGCCGGCCGCCAGCGCCGTGAGGATGGCGATCGACACCGCGGCGACATGGAGGGTGGTACGGAGGTGGAGACGCGCCGCGCCGGGGGCCGGCCGCCGACGGACGATCATTTGAAGAGATCGTCGAACGCCGACCGGGCGCTGGCCGCCGGTGCCGAGCGGGTCTCGCGCTCGACCGTGGTCCGGGGCTCGAACAGCGTGCAGGTGTTGCGGGTGTCTTTCGGCGACACCCGCACCGGAATCGTCTGCAGGCACTCGAAGCTGGCGCCGGTGTCGAAGCTGACGCACTGGGCGCAGGCGTGCAGGTCGGCGCCGCAGCGGGCGCAGCGGCCGTCCTCGGCGGAGGCCAGCGCCACCGTCAGTTCATGGCCGCAGCCGCGGCAGCGCACCACTTCCCGGAACCCCGGCATCTGGAACGTCTTGGGGGCCCCCGACGGCGTCTGGCCGCGCGGCGCGTAGTCCTTCGGCGCCGCCGGGCGCGCCTCCGGACGCTCCTGCCGTGGACCTCGCGGCTCGTCCTGATAGCCGCGCTGGCGGTACTTTCTGTCTGACATCTGACGGATCGAGTATACCGCCGCTGAACCCCGGCGGCCGATTGGCCGTCTAACCGCCACAGGAGATGACATCCGTGCGACACACCCCCCGCCCGCGCCTCGCCCTGGCGCTGCTGCCGCTGCTGCTGGTCTCGGCCTCGGGCTGCGATCTGGCGATGGCCCAACACGGCCAGAGCGCCAGCGCCGACTGGCGCAAGACCTGGGATCTGCCGGCGGACGGCCGGGTGGAAATCCGCAACGTCAACGGCAAGATCGACGTCCAGACCTCCGCCGGCAGCGCCGTCGAGGTGGTGGCCCACAAGACCGCCAGCGCCGGCTCCGTCGAGGCGGCGCAGGAGGCCCTGAGCCGGATTGAGATTGCCGAAGAGGCGTCCGCCGGCGGCATCCGGCTGGAGACGAAAATGCCGAAGAACACCGGCGGCGGGCTGTTCAGCCGCGTCAGCCAGCAGGTGAACTACGTGGTCAAGCTGCCGGCCGGCGCCGAGGTGGTGATGCGGACGGTGAACGGCGGCATCACGCTCGAGGGACTGACCGGCCGGGTCGAGGCCCAGACCACCAATGGCGGGGTCAAGGCGCGCAACATCTCAGGCCCGATCAGCGCCGCCACCACCAACGGCGGCGTCGAGGTCGACCTCGAGCATCTCGCCGAGGCCGGCGTCACTCTGTCGTGCACGAACGGCGGGATCAGGTTGCGGCTGCCCTCCGATGCCAAGGCGACGCTCTCGGCCCGCGTCACCAACGGCGGCGTGTCGATGGACGGCCTGACGCTCGACAAGAGCGGCGACAACAACCGGCGCCGGCTCGAGGGACGCCTCAACGGCGGCGGCGCGCCGGTGCGCATCGAGGGCACCAACGGCGGGATCCGCATCAGCGCGCGCTGAGATCAGCTGGCGCGCCGCCGGTTCTCACGTACCAGCCGGCGCTCGAGCAGCCCGAGCACCTCGGCTTCCGCCTCCGAGAGATCCGCGATGGCGCGCGCCGTCCGCCGGGCGCGCTGTGCCACCGTCTCCAGCATCGATCCGTCGAGATAGGCGTCGAACACGGCGGGATGGATGTAACACTTCCGGCAGACCGCCCTGGTATTGCCCAGCCGCTTCGCCACCGACTCGACCGCCTCAACGATGTTGCGCTTGGCCTGGGCCTCCGAGTCGAAGTGTTCGAAATCGCGCAGCAGCTTGGCCGCCAGCACCGTCCCGGCCCAGGTGCGGAAATCCTTGGACGTGAAGTCCCGCCCGGTGATGGCCTGCAGGTAGCCGTTGACATCGGACGATTCGATGGTCTGCCGCTTCCCCTGTTCGTCGTAATACTGGAAGAGGTCGTAGCCGGGAATATCGCGGCAGGCCTTGACGATCCGCGCCAGCCGGCGATCCGCGAGGTCGATCTCGTGCTCGACGCCGCTCTTGCCCCTGAACGAGAA
>JBDTOB010000468.1:0-3191 GCA_039933435.1 Acidobacteriota bacterium
CACGCCGTCATCGGCGCCGCCTTCGAGCGGCGGTTCGCCCCCTCGTTCGGCTTCGGCGGCTCGAGCCAGAGCCAGCAGCTGCGCGGCTTCATCCGGATGCCGCTCGACCGCAACCGCATGTACGTCCAGGGCTCGGCGTCGTGGCGCCGCACCGATCCCTTCGTCGTCAACGAGCTGCCGCTCGACACGACGCAGCTGCGTTCGACCCTGGGGTACGCCGCCACCCGCTTCCTGCGTGTCGAAGCGTTCTACACCTTCACGCGGCAGGACAGCCGCATAGCCGGCGGCAAGGTCAACCGCCAGCGGCTCGGGGCCCAGATTGTGATCGCCCAACCCATGAGGATCGAGTAATGGAAGAACACGCATTTCATCCCCTGGACTATCTGTCGGTCGTGCGCCGGCGGAAGTGGTGGCTGATTGTCCCGGTGGTCGCCGGCGTCGTCGCCGGCGTGCTGCTGGCGCTGCTGTGGCCGCGGGACTACCTCTCCGAAGCCAAGATCGGCATCGCCGCGCCGACCCTGTCCCCCGAGCTGCTGCGCGGCGTCAGCTCGCTCGACAAGGAAGAGCGTCAGCGGGCGATTTCGCAGCAGCTGCTCAGCCGGCAGGTGCTCGAACGCGTCGTCACCGAAGAGCAGCTGAACCCCGGCAAGCAGGTCGCCGACTCTGCCGGCTGGCTGCGCGGCAAGGTGGTCATCAAGGTCGATCAGCCGATCGGCAAGATGGAGAACAAGAACGGCCTCGACAGCTTCGACCTCGGCTACGTGGACCGCGATCCCGATCGCGCCCAGCGGATCACCAACCGCCTGGCGTACGTGTTCGTGGACGAGAACTCCAAGACGCGGACCAACCGCGCCGAGAACACCTCCGAGGTGCTCGGTCAGCAGCTCGAGGCCAGCCAGCAGCGGCTCAACGCGCTCGAGGGGCAGCTGCGTCAGAAGAAGGAGGCCAACATGGGCCGCCTCCCCGATCAGATCAACGCCAACATCGCCATGGTCAACGGCCTGCGGCAGTCGCTCGACTCCTACTCGATGCAGCTGCGCACCGAGCAGGATCGGCTCAACCAGCTCGACTCGCAGCTCGAGGAGATGCGCCGCGGCACCGGCTCGGCGCCGCTGACCTCGTCGGCGGCGATGGCGGTGCGCTCGGCGCAGACGCGGATCGCCGGCCTGCAGCAGGAGCTGGCGCAGGCCCGCGCCCTCGGCTATACCGACAAGCACCCGGAAATCGCGCGGCTGCAGACCGAGATCGCCCAGGCGCAGCGCGAGCTGGCGTCGGTCAAGCAGCCGGCCGGCGACGCCGATGGCGACGCCCTGCAGGCCGACCCGGTCTACAAGCAGCGGCTGGCCGACCGCGACGCAGTACGGCTGCGCATCAACACCCTGCGCGCCCAGTCGTCGCAGGCGAGCGCGCAGATCGCCCAGTACCAGAGCCGCGTCGAGGCGGCGCCGATGGTCGAGCAGGACCTGGCCGCGATCTCGCGCGACGTCGAGCTCGAGCGGGCGCGGTTCGCCGACCTGAAGAAGACCTACGACAACTCGCGCAGCGTCGAGGACATCGCCCGCAAGCAGGGGGGTGAGCGCTTCAGCGTCCTCTACCCTGCCTACCCGGGCGCGCCGGCGGCGCCGTTGCAGCAGGTCAAGCTGCTGCTCCTGCCCATCGTCATGGGCTTCGCGCTGGGCGTGACGATGGCGGTTGGCCGCGAGTTCATGGATCGCTCGGTGCACGACGCGCGCGCGCTCCAGAGCGAGTTCGACGTCCCCGTTCTCGGCGAGATTCCCAAGATTCACGGGGCCGCGTAAGCGGGCCGCAGCAGACGAGAGGTTTCGATGAGCCGCATTCAGGACATTCTCAACAAGGCCGAGCGCGACGGGACCACCCGCCGCACCCGGGGCCTCTCGAACGAGGGGCTGATGTCGCCTCCCGCGCCATCCGGGCCGCGGCCGGCCGCCGGGTTCGAGCCGCCGCCGTCCGCTCCCCCCGCCTGGACGCCGACGGCCACGGCGGCGGCGCTCGAGCCGGCCCAGACGGTGACGACATCGGTGCTCGACCCGCACCTGGTGGCGGCGCTGGCGCCGCAGTCGCTCGCGGCCGAGCAGTACCGCTCGCTGCGCACGCGCCTCAAGCGCGCCGAGGGCGGCCGCGCCGTCCGTGTCATCGTCATCACCAGCCCCGCGAAGGGGGATGGCAAGAGCCTGACCGCGGCCAACCTGGCGCTGACCATGGCGCAGGAGTTCCAGCAGCGGGTGCTGCTCATCGACGGCGACCTGCGGCGGCCGTCGGTGCACCGGCTGTTCGGCCTCGAGGACGGCCCCGGCCTGACCGACGTACTGATGGGGGGCGCGGAGCTCAATCAGGCGCTCGTCAATGTCGAGAACCATCACCTGACGCTGCTGCCCGCCGGCGCGATTCCCAATCACCCGGCCGAGCTGCTCGGGTCGGCGTCGATGCGGCGGGTGCTCGACACCCTGCGCACCCGCTTCGACAGGATTCTGATCGACCTGCCGCCGGTGGCGCCGCTCGCCGACCTCCACATCGTCGCGCCGATGGCCGACGGGCTGCTGATGATCGTCCGGGCCGGGGTGACGCCGCGCCCGGCGATCGAGCGGGCGCTGGCCGGCCTGGACATGTCCAAGGTCCTCGGGCTGGTGCTCAACGAGTCCGGCGGCAACAACGGCGACGCCGCCACTTACCACGATTACGGGTACGTCGCCGACTGATCGCGCCGGGCGCGACGCTGGGACCAAGGGCCATGCAGATGTTCAACCGTTACGTCTCGACTCGAAGCCTCACGGTGTTCGGCGCCGAGCTGCTGCTGATCTTCGGATCGGTGGCGCTCGCCGCCACCGTGCAGGGCACGACTGACGTCGCGGCGAGCTTCTGGAAGATCGGCCTGGTCACCGTCATCTGCCAGCTCTGTCTCTACTACAACGACTTCTACGACCTGACGCTGGTGCACTCGCGGCGGGAGCTGATCGTCCGGCTGCTGCAGGCGGTCGGCGCCGCCTCGATCATTCTGGCGCTGCTCTACGTCGCCATGCCCTCGCTGATGATCGGCGACGGCATCTTCGTCTCGGCGCTGTTCGTCTTCGTCATCGGCATCCTCGGCTGGCGGCTGCTGTTCACCCAGCTGACCGGTTCGCTGCGGATGCAGGAGCGCATCCTGGTGGTCGGCACCGGGGAGACCGCCCGCA
>JBDTOB010000469.1:0-3183 GCA_039933435.1 Acidobacteriota bacterium
GGAACTCGCGCAGGGTGCGCGCGGTGAGGTGGCGGACCGCCGGCGGCGCGTAGTCCTGGGGCGCCGGTGCCGCGGCTGGCGCCTGGGCGCGCGGCAGCGAGCCAAGCGCCGTCACCGCGGCCAGCATGCACCAGAGCCAGCGGCGAGACAGCGGGCCAGTGGGGAGGGCTCTCATGCCGCCGATCTTACTCCCGGGATGGCCCGCGCAGCATCCTGCGGCTACCGCTGTTCGAGATCCTTGATCAGCGACTGCATCTCGTCGATTTCCTGCCGCTGCGCCTTGATGATGCCGTCTGCCAGGGCACGGACCCGGGGATCGGTGATGTGGGCGCGCTCGCTGGTGAGAATGGCAATCGAATGGTGCGGAATCATCGCCTTCATGTAGGCCACGTCGTCGACTGTCGCCTGACTCCGGACCAGCCACAGGGCGGCCGCGAAGACCACGACGCTGCCGGCGGCAATGGCGAGATTGGCGCGCGGGTTCCTGTACATCCCCAGCATGAAGCCGAGCATGACCAGCGCCATCGCGGCGCCCATGACCAGCGCCATGTAGGCGCGCGTCTGGCTGAAGAAGACGTGGTCGAGCTGATAGGTGTTCAGGTACATCAACACCAGCATGACCACGGTTGATACCGCAATCATCAGAAGAAACCGACTGTAGCTGCTCTTCAATGTGTCCTCCATGTTTCCGTCGTCTGTCCGCGGCGCGCCCGGGTCGCTATTTGCCGGCCCGCGGCGCCGGGCCGAGCTCGATCCGCTTTGCCGTCAGAGTCTTGTCCTTTTCTTCGACCGCGGTGACGACCACCCGGGTGCCGGGCTTGACGTCCTCAATCTTCACGGCCGGTCTGCCCGTGATCAGGGTCTGCGGCGTGACCTTGACCCTGACCTCTTTGCCAGCGGTGTCTTCCACCGTCAGCCGGTCGGTCGCCGCCATCTTCACCGTGCCCATGATTCTGTGTTCGTGGCCCTCATGCGCCCCGACGAACACCGCCGAACCGAACACCATTGCCGCCGCACACGCCGCCGCTGACAAGCGCTTCCTCATTGCTGCCTCCATGAACCTGCCCGAGCCTCCTGTCAGAACCAGACGCGGAGGCCGGTCACGAAGCGGGCGCCCCCCCGCTCCTCGCCCGCCGCCGCCGCGAAATCAGCGGTCCTGCCCCACGTGTTGTGCCACGTCAGGCCGACGTACGGAGCCACCTCGCGTCTGACCTCGTAGCGGAGCCGGAACCCCAGATCGGTCGTGCTCAGGCCGGCGCCGACGCCCCGTTCGGGATCGGACCTGCCCACAATCTCAGCCTCCAGCCGGGGCTGCAGGACGAGCCGGTTGGTGAACAGCAGCTCGTACTCGACCTCGAGCCGGGCTTTGGTCCGGCCCGAGGCGCCGACGTATCCGGTGGCCTCGACGTCGAACCAGTACGGCGCCAGCCCCTGGATGCCGAACGCCGCCCAGGTCTGCGGCGCGCCCGGCCTGAAGTCCTGCCGCACGCCCGCCACCGCGTCCCACCACCTGGAGAATCTCCGCCCGTACATCAGGTGCGTATCCGCTTCTCCCACCTGCCCACCTTCGGCGTCGCCCTCCGCGCGGAACCACAGCCGATCGAGGTCGCGACCGATCCACCCTCGGCTGTTGAGCACCGGCCCCTGCGACTGTCCGCCGGCCTGCCATTCCAGCTGGTCGAAGAGGACGAAGTAGTTGACGTCCTTATCGTGCACCGCGTGGCCGTGGACATCGGGAAACGCCGCCCGGCGGTCGTCATCTGTCAGTGGCGGAACGAACGGCGGAAGCACGGCGGGCCGCTCGTCCTGGACCGCCTGCGGTGCAGATTCGCTGGCCGCCTGACTGGCCGACGGGGCAGTGTGTTGCGGATGTTCCGCATGGGACTCCTGCGCGCGTGCCGAGGGCGCCAGGCCCACAAGCAGCCAGACGAACGCCAGCGTCGCGGCCCGCACGTGGGTGGCCGTCATTCCTGCACCCGCACTTCCCGGAACATGCCCGATTCCATGTGAAACAGCAGGTGGCAGTGATAGGCCCAGCGCCCCAGGGCATCCGCGGTCACCCGGTAGGAGCGCTTCGTCCCCGGGGGCATGTCGATGGTGTGCTTGCGCACCTGGAACCGCCCCTGATCGTCCTCGAGGTCGCTCCACATGCCGTGGAGATGAATCGGATGGCTCATCATCGTGTCGTTGACCAGCACGATGCGCAACCGCTCGCCGTAGTTCAGCCGGATCGGCTCGGCGTCTGAAAATCTGATTCCATCGAACGACCACGAGAACAGCTCCATGTGGCCGGTCAGATGGATCTCGATGGTGCGCCCGGGCTCGCGGCCGTCAGGGTCTTCGAACCGGCTCCTCAGGTCGGCATAGGTGAGCACCCGGCGTCCGTTCTCGCGGAGACCCACGCCAGGATCGTCGAGCCGTGGCACCGGCGCCATCGCCTGCATGTCAACCAGCGGATTGCCTTGCTCGCTGGCAGGGTGTGCCTGCATCCCGCCCATGCCTGCCATGCCTTCGCCGCCGTGCCCCTCGGCCGGCGGCGGCGCGGGCATCTGGTGGCCGGCATGGGGCGCAGGCATCTGATGCCCTGCATGAGGCTCGCCGGCGGCTGCGCCGACGCCCGGCATCCCGCCCATGTCGTGGCCCATGCCGCCGTGTCCCATGTCCGCCATGGTCAGCATCGCTCTCGGATCGAGCTCCGGCACGCCGGCGCGCAGCCCCTCGCGCACCGCCAGCGTCCCGGCGGCGAAACCGGTCCGATCCATCGACTGCGCGAAGATCGTGAAGGCCTCCTGCCCACTCGGCTCGACGATGACGTCGTAGGTCTCGGCGGTGGCGATCCTGAATTCGTCCACCGTGACCGGATGGACGTACTGGCCGTCGGCGGCCACCACCGTCATCTTGAGCCCGGGGATGCGGACGTCGAAGTAGGACATCGCGGACCCGTTGATGAACCGGAGCCGGACGCGCTCGCCGGTCTTGAACAGGCCGGTCCAGTTGCCGGCGGGCGCGACGCCGTTCAGCAGGTAGGTGTAGGTATGGCCCGAGACATCAGCGAGATCCGTGGGATTCATGCGCATCTCGTTCCACATCTTTCGCTCGGCGAGCGCCTGCTTCAGGCCCTGCCGGCTGACGTCCCGCACAAAATCTCCAACCGTCGGCTGATGGAAGTTGTAGTAGTCCGAC
>JBDTOB010000470.1:0-3179 GCA_039933435.1 Acidobacteriota bacterium
GCGAGCCGCGCCGAGCGCACCCAGGCCGACGGCCAGATCTTCAGCGTCACGACGTTTCCGATCGCCGGCGGCGCCGAGGGCGCCTCGGTCGTGCAGGTCGCCAAGAACGTCACCGAAGACATCCGCAGCGCCCGCCGGCTGCGGCAGCTCAGCGAGGAGCTGTCGCTGGCCAATGCCCGGTCGCTGGCCGCGCTCGAGCGCCTCAAGGCGACGCAGGCGCAGCTGCTGCAGGCGGAGAAGCTCTCGGCCATCGGCCAGCTGGTGGCCGGCGTCGCCCACGAGCTCAACAATCCGCTGACCAGCGTCATCGGCTACGCCCAGCTGCTCGAGGAGGAAATGCGCGAGTCGGAGCTGCCGGCGATGCTGCGGCCGCTTCCCGAGCTGGCCCGCGACCTGCGTCGCATCGCCGAGGAATCCGAGCGCGCCGCCCGCATCGTCCGCAACCTGCTGGCCTTTGCGCGCCGCCAGACGGCGTCGCGCGCGCCCCAGGACGTCGTCGATCTGTTCGGACGGGTGCTGGCGCTGCGGGCCTACGAGCACCGGCTGAACAGCATCGAGGTGGTGACCGAGTTCGATCCGGCGCTGGCGTCGGTCGTCGCCGACGGCAGTCAGATCCAGCAGGCGCTGCTCAACCTGGTGCTGAACGCCGAGCACGCGATGCGAGGGCGTCCGCTCAGGCGGCTGCGCGCCGGGGCGCGTTACAACGGGCCGGCCGCGGCGGTCGAGCTCTACCTGGCCGATACCGGCCACGGTATCGACGAGGCCACCCTGTCGCGCATCTTCGACCCGTTCTTCACCACCCGCGAGGTGGGGGAGGGCACCGGTCTCGGCCTGAGCATCTGCTACGGCATCGTCCGCGATCACGGCGGCCAGATCGCGGTCGAGAGCACGCCGGACGTCGGCACGACGGTCTCGATGTTCCTGCCGGCCCGGGTCGAAGACGTCCGCGATCCCATCCTCGTGGCGCACACCGACCAGAGCGAGCGCGACTTTGTCACCGCGGCGCTGTCCGCGTGGGGCTGTGACGCGCTGCCGGCGGCCTCGAGCGCCGAGGCTCTCGAGATCTGCCGGACCCGACCGCTGCGGGCCGCGTTCGTCGACCGCAGCATCCTCGCGGCCGACCTTCCCGGCTGGCGCGCGGCGCGCGCTGCGGGCAACCAAGTGCCGCTGGTGCTGATGTCGATGGCGGCCGACGACGGCGACGTCGAGCGATTCGGGCGCCAGGAGGCGCGCGCGGCGATTACGCCGCCCTTTCAACTGTGGGCCATCCGCGCGGCGGTCCGCGCAGTGTCCAGGGAGTGTGTATGACGGCGCAGCGTCCATCGCTCATGGTCGTGGACGACGAACCGGGAATTCTCGAGGTGCTCTCGAGATTCGGCCACCGGGCGGGCTTCGAGGTGACGGCGTGCTCCGGCGGGCTGCAGGCGATCGCGCAGCTCGAAACCCGGCGCGCCGACGTCGTGATGGTCGATCTGCGGATGCCCGACATCGGCGGGCTCGACGTCATCCGCGCCATCCGCGCCATTGATTCGAACTGCCAGGCGGTGCTGATGACCGGCTACGCCTCGGTCGACACCGCGGTCGAGGCGATCAAGCTCGGGGCGATGGACTACCTGAGCAAGCCGCTCGACTTCGCCCGGCTCGAACAGCTGCTGGCCTCGGTCCGCGACGACATCGAGCGGCGCCGCAACCTGCTGACGATGGAAGGCGACCTGGCGCGCCACCTGGAGTTCTGCGGGATGATCGGCCGCGGCTCGCTGATGCAGGATCTGTTCGGCATGATCCGGCGGCTGGCGCCGCACGTGCGGACGGCGCTCGTCAGCGGCGAGACCGGCACCGGCAAGGAGCTGGTGGCGCGCGCGCTGCACTCGACCGGCCCGCGCCGGGAGCGCCGCTTCGTCACCGTCAACTGTTCGGCGGTGGTCGAGACGCTGTTCGAGAGCGAGCTGTTCGGCCACGTCCGCGGCGCCTTTACGGGCGCAACCGATCACAAGCCCGGGCTGTTCGAGCTGGCCGACGGCGGCACCCTCTTCCTCGACGAGATCGGCGAGCTGCCGCCGTCGGTGCAGGCCAAGCTGCTGCGGGTGCTCGAGCTCGGCGAGGTGACCCGGGTCGGATCGCTCGAGGCCAAGCGGGTCAACGTCCACGTCATCGCCGCGACCAATCGCGACCTGCGCACGGAGGTGGCCGGCGGCCGCTTCCGCAGCGACCTGTTCTATCGCCTCAACGTCGTCGAGGTGAAGCTGCCGCCGCTGCGGGACCGCCGCGAGGACATTCCCTACCTCACCGCCGCCTTCATCCGGCAGACCAGCGAGCGCCTGCAGAAGCCGGTGCTCGGCGTCACCCCCGGCGCCGAACGGGTGATGGCGGCGAGCCACTGGGAGGGAAACGTCCGCGAGCTGCGCAACGTCATCGAACGGGCGTGCATCCTCGTTGACGGCGAGTTCATCACCGAGCGCGAGCTCGGCTTCACGGCCGAGCCGCCGCGGCCGGCACCGGGGCGAATCGCCGGCGCCCCCGAGCGCGCCGGCGCCGACAACGGTGAGCTGCTGTCGACGGTCGAGCGCGATCACATCCAGCGCGCCCTGGCTCGCGCCGGGGGGAACAAGAAGGCGGCCGCCAAGATGCTCGGTCTCAGCCGGCGGGCGCTCTACCGGCGGCTCGAGCGCCTGGATCTGGCCGGGACCATCACCCGAAGACGCGACGGACTGGTCGCGCTCGAGGCGTAACCATGAATGAGAAGCGCATGACACCATCAGACGATCCGAGAGACCACGTCGTCGCGGCTGCTGCCGCGCCGCGGCCCCACAGCGTGCTCATCGTGGACGACGAAGACGGTCCGCGCCACCTGATGGCGCGCTGGCTGGAGTCCGGGGGCTACCAGGTGACGACCGCCGCCAGCGCCGAAGAGGCGCTCGGACGGGTCAAGCACGAGCCCCCCGCGGTGGCGCTCTGCGACATCCGCATGCCCGGACACGACGGCATCTGGCTTGCCGAGCGGCTGCGGCAGGAATTTCCCGAGACCGCGGTGATCATGGCCACCGGCGTCTGCGAGGTCGGCACCGCCGTCCACACGCTGCGCCAGGGGGTCATCGACTACCTGACCAAGCCGTTCGGCCGCGAACGGCTGCGCGACGCCGTCAAGCGGGGGCTCGACTTCCACGAGTCGGCCTGGGACG
>JBDTOB010000471.1:0-3173 GCA_039933435.1 Acidobacteriota bacterium
CGGCCGGCGGTCTGGGCGCGCACCGCCTTGACCTCGTCGGCCGTCACCGGGGAGCCGGTCTGTCCCCACTCGCGGCGGATGTAGGTGAGGACGCCGGCAATCTGCTCGTCGGTCAGGACCGAACCAATGGACGGCATCAGGCCGATGGTGCCCTCCTTGCCGTTCAGGAGGATGCGCGCCGGAATGCCATGCGGCGCCAGCGCCAGCGCGGACCCCACCAGGCTCGGCGCGACGCGGTCCTGCCCGCGCCCGTTGGGCTGGTGGCAGGCCTGGCAGATGGTCATGTAAACCTCGCGCCCCTGCTGGAAGGCCTGCTCCTGGACGGCCGTCAACGCCGCCGCCGGTGCCGTCGACCCGGGCTTGCCGGGCCACTCGAGCCGCGCCAGAACCGCCGCGGCCCGTGCCGCGAAGTCGCCGCCCTCACTCACCATGCGCAGCAGCGGCTCCGGTTCGCGCGTCAGACGCACGCCTGGGCCGCCGCGGCTGGCGTCAAACTGCGTCGGCTCGCCGCCGTTGGCGCCGCCGTAGGCGGCCTGCACTTCCGCCGGCGGGCGGGAGAAGGCGTAGGCCCCGCCCGGCCCTGCCCGCCCTCCAGCGCAGGTCGGGCACGGCAGGGAAGCGGGGGCCGCCTCGACGCGGCGCGGCGCGCTGCCGGGCATCGGAGCGCCCAGAAGGGCCACTTCCGCACCGCGCAGCAGCGCCGAGCGCTGCCATGGCGGACGGGCGGCCTCTCCCACCGTGTCGAGCACCGCCCGGACCGCGGCCTCGTCCGAGGCACGGACGATGGTCGCGGCCACCATCGTCATTGCCGCCTCGCGCTGCGGCGTGGCGTCGCCGGGAGAGGCGAGCAGCGCGGCGAGCACCGCCGGCTCACCGCCAGGCACGCCGCTCAGCGCCGCATCCATCACGACCGGGTCGTCCGCGTGGCGGCCCAGCATCACGGCGACCGCCTGCTCCCGCGCCCCCGGCGGCAGCGCCCCGAGGCTGGCCGCGACCTGCGCGCGCACGCTCCAGTCCGGGTCGTCCATCAGCGTCAACACGGCGGCCCGCAGGGGAGTGCCCGCGGCCCCGAGCCACCGCTCCGAGATCCGCACCGCCGCGGCCCGTACGTCGCGCGCCTGGTCGCGCATCGCCGCCGCCACCGCCGTGGCGTCCGCGGCCCCCATGCCGTCGAGCGTCCACAGCGCGTGCAGCCGCGTCCGCCAGTCGGGCGCCGAGCGCGTCAGCTTCGCCAGTGAGGCGACGACCGCGGGCCGTCCGCGGAGACGGTCGGCGCGCTCGACCAGCAGCCGCTGCGCCGTGTCTCGCCTCCAGCCGTTGGGATGCGCGAGTATCCGGACCAGCTGCTGCGGCGACGCCTGGGCGAGGTCCGGCGACAGGTCCCGGCTGGTGGTGTCGTGCATGACCCGGTAGATGCGGCCGTAGCCCGTGGGCTCGGTGAGGTTGTGCGAGAGGATGTGATTGCGGAGGTAAATCGTCAGCGAATTGCGGTGCTCGAGGATGCCGCGGTAGAGATCGACGACGTAGAGTGTGCCGTCTGGTGCGTTCGACAGGTACACCGGGCGGAAGCGCTCGTCGGTGGACGCCAGGAACTCGGCGCGCGGGTAGGCCCGCTTCGCCGTCAGTGAGTGGCCGTCGTCTCCGAGCACGATCCGGCTGACGAGGTTGGCGGCGGGCTCGGCGACGAAGAGATTGCCGCGCAGATCCGCGGGCAGCCGATCCCCGCGGTAGACCAGCGGCGAACAGACCGCGGTATAGCTTGCCAGCGTGCCGTCCGGGCGATCGATGCCGGCCTGGTAGGCGCGGTTGGTGCCGGGATTCGGGCGAATCGGCCAGACGGTGTCGAGCGTCTCGTCCGCGGCGCTGATCGCCTCGTAGCTGCCGCGGCTCCGCAGCAGGTTGCGGTTGCGCGCGTAATACGGCGTCGGCACCAAGTCGACGTGGACGGCCGACGAATTGGTATTCCTGAAGATCCGCCCCGCATCGTCCTGGCTCACGCCCCACTCGCCGCGGAGCAGGGTCTTTTCGACGGCGAACCGGCCGCGCTCGGGATGAAGGAAGATGTCCACCTGCCCGGCGGTGTAGAGGCGGTTGTCGAGCGCCCAGAAGAAGCCGTTGGCGTTGTTCTGCGGGTCGGCGTCGCGCTTGCCGTACTGATCGGTGACCAGCGTCTTCTCGTCCATGCGCAGGTCACCGTTGGTGTCGCGCATCAGCCAGGCGTTCGGCGGCTCGCCGACGAGCACGCCGCGGTCGAGGACCTTGATGGCGCGCGCCAGCACCAGCCCGTCCGCGAACACCGTGCGCTTGTCCATCCTGCCGTCGTGGTTGGTGTCCTCGAGCACCACCACGCGGCCGATCGGGTCGTGCTCGTTGCCGCCGTCCACGGTGCGCATATAGCCGGGCATCTCGACGACCCACAGCCGTCCCTCGGGATCCCAGTCGATCGCCACCGGCGCTTCGATCATCGGCTCGCTGGCCACCAGCTCGAGTCGATACCCCGGCGGCATCGAGAACGTCTTCAACGCCTCGTCCGGCGACAGCGGCGATGCGCCGCCGTCGGCCTGCGTGACCGCTGGCGGCCAGGTCCGGCCTGGCGTCGCCTCCTGCATGGCGCCGAGGGCGGCGCCGGCGAGGGTGACGAGGAGGATGGTGCGGAGTCCGGGAATGCACATATATTTACCAGCTGTGACCCACAGCAACGACGGACGACTGTCCCGCCGCGCGTTCCTGGCCGCCTCCGGCCTGACGGTGGCGGGATCGCTTCTCGAAGGACAGGATGACGGATCGGCGGCCGAGCCGGTGATCGACATCCACCAGCATCTCAACTACTCCGGACGCACCGACCAGGCCTTTCTGGCCCATCAGCAGAAGATGGGGGCGACGCTGACGATCCTGCTGCCGGCGGGGCGGGTGATGACGTCTCCGTCCACCCACGGCGGGGAGTCGAACGGCCTCGAAGCGCAATGCCTGGGGAATGAGGCCTGCCGGGCGTTCGCGGCCGCCCGGCCGCAGGCCTACCGGTTCGCGGCCAACGACGTGCCCGACGCGCCGGGAGCGGTCAAGGAGATCGGTCGACGGCTGCGGCAGGGGGCGCTGCTGATTGCCGAGCAGAAGTTCGGCGTCGAGTGCGATGCGCCGGCGATGCACGCGATCTACCGGCTGGCGGAGGAGCG
>JBDTOB010000472.1:0-3158 GCA_039933435.1 Acidobacteriota bacterium
GCCACCTGCGGATCGCCGGCGGCGTAGATGGCCGCGCGGCGCAGCGTTTCCATGCGGACGAGCACGGGTGCGGCAGGCGTGAGGATGGCGGTCGTGTCGGCGACGAGGCGCTGGATGTCGTAGCCGGCCTGACGGTCGTACCAGGAGGCGGCGCCGCTCCACGGCAGGGACCGGGCGGAGCCGATGT
Source organism: Acidobacteriota bacterium (assembly GCA_039933435.1). Lineage (GTDB taxonomy): Bacteria > Acidobacteriota > Vicinamibacteria > Vicinamibacterales > 2-12-FULL-66-21 > JALZOC01. Next base: position 188 of record JBDTOB010000472.1, read on the forward strand.
CGAACGGATGACAGAGCAGCGGCGGGCCGGCGACGGCGGCACTGGCGGTCGTTAGTACCGTCAGCCCGAGGAGTCCGGCGCGGAGGAATGTCGTTGGCGTGGCGGCGATGCGCATGTCCTGCTCCTTCGGTAGGGCACCGCGCCCATGCGGGCGGAGTGCGGGTTCGGAAGGAGGACGCGGGACGGCGACGAAGTGTTAACCGCCGGTGTCCCGCCAGCCCTGCTGCCAGCGGCGCCAGAACTGCATCGAGCCGAAGCCGAGCTCGTCCCACCAGCGATCGAGCATGTCGCGGCGGCCGCTGCGGATGCCCTCGCGGGTGACGCCCGCGGGCGGCGGCACGAAGCTCGCCAGACGATCGAAGAGGCGGTCGCGCTCGTGCAGCTCGACACGCGGGAGCAGGTGCCAGAGGGTCAGCGCGTCGGCTGGCGCCGCGTCCGCGAGAATGCGGGACACCGCGTCGGTCTGCTGCTGACCGGTGAGGCGCTCAAAATCGAGCGCGCCGAGCGCTGCCTGAAAGGCTGGCGAAGCGCCGGCGTAGTGCGGCGTACCCGGACCGATGCCTGGCCGCGTCGCGCACAGCGTGCCCGCGGGGATGAAAGATTCCCGTCCCTGCCATTCGAAGGCGACCCAGCCCGAGGTGACCGTCACGACACCGGCGCCGTCGTCCGCGACGGTGAGCGTGTACGCGCACCCGAGATCGACCGCCGTGGACGACGGGGTGTCGACGGCGAACTGGCCCGGGGGCGCCCAGATGGTGGCGTGCAGCGTTCCGCGTGCCAGCCGCAGGCGGTAGCGTCCCGCCTCCGCGTTCGAGAGCCGCAGCCGGCTGTGCGGGTCGAGATCGACCACGCCGATGCGGCCGACCATCACCCTGGCGCGGGCGGCGGCGCCGGTCTCGAGCCACTCGCCGACGGGAAGCCGGGCCGCGGCGGCGATCGCCCTGGATCCGATCGTCGGCGCGCCGGCGAGGCGGGAGACGTCCCATGCGGGCCGCGGCGCCACGGCGGCAGCCACCATCCAGCCCAGACCGACGGCCGCGATCAGCGCGGCCGCGAGCGCGGCCGGCAGGACAGCACGCCGCCGTGCGGGTGACGCCGCCACTGGCGATTGAACGGTCACCGGTGCGGTGGCCGACGCGGCGTGGCCGAGCGGCGACAGCAGCGCTTCCAGCCGCTGCACCTCGGGATCCGGCCGGCCGCGGCGATCCCACAGATAGTCGTCGCCGACGTCGTCATGCATGGGGGCCACTCCTTTCGAGCCGCGCGCGAAGCTGCTTCATGCCGCGGTGAAGGTTGACGCGCACCGAGGCCGGCGTCAGCCCGGTGCGCTGGGAAATCTCGGGGCCGGTCATGCCTTCGACAAGGCGGAGCACCAGGGTGTCCCGGTAGGCCTCCGGAAGGGTGCGGATCATCGCCAGCACGGCCAGCGCCCCGGTGCGCTCCTCGGGAGCGACGGTGAGGTCCTCCGGCAGCTCCGTGACCCGTGGGGCGCGCCGCAGATAGTCGGTCGAGACGTTGCGGGCGATCGCCGCCAGCCAGCCGCCGAACGCCCGCGGCTCGCGCAGGCTCGAGAGCCGCTGCATGGCGTGGAGAAAGACGTCCTGGACCAGATCGTCCACGTCGGCCCGCGGCACCCGGGCCAGCACGATGCCGTGCACCAGCCGGCCATAGCGGGCGTAGAGCGCGCCGAACGCGCCGCGGTCTCCCCCCTGCGCCGCGGCAATCAGCTGCAGCTCGGCCGCCTGCGCCTCGTCCGCCCTCGCGCCCACAGACGGCCCGGAGACACCGTCACCAGGACGGACAGACAGTGCGGCCTCCTGAAGACTGACTACGCGCATCCACCTCGCCTGAGAGGTAAGACGTTCATGCCCCCCCGGGCGTTAACAAGCGCTGTGCCGCCTTGGCACTATGTCTTCCGGTCCCAGAGCGTATTGGTCACCCACAGCAGGGTCAGGCCGCTGACGACGAAGATGGCCGTCAGAATGAGGGCCGTCGGCGTGCGGCCGTAGAGGAAATTGCCGATCGCGAAGAGCGACGACCAGATCGTCAAGCACCCGGAAATCCACCCCAGCGTCGCCTTGCCCATCGGATCGCTGAGGGCCGCGGCCTCGGCCTCGGTCAGGCCGGCCTCCTTGCGGACGCTCGACCACCCGGGGCCCGAAGGATGGACCTTGCGGTAGAAGGCCACGAGCCGCTCGCGGCTGGTGGCCGGCGTCACGTACGCGGCGATCAGCCACGACGCGGTCGTGATCGCCACCGAGTAGAGCACGGTGTGGGCGAAGGGCAGCGCGTAGCCGTTCTTGCGCATCACGAAGAACACCACCGACACCGTGAACGAGCTGACCATCGCGACCACTTCGCACCAGGCGTTGATCCGCCACCAGAACCAGCGGAGCAGGTAGAGGAGGCCGGTGCCGGCCCCGATCGAGATCAGCACCTCGAAGGCCTCCTGGGCGGTGTCGAGGAAGAGACTGAGAAACGCCGCGAGCACGTACAGGCCGACCGTGCACAGGCGGCCGACGGCGACGTAATGCCGCTCGTCGCGGCTGGGGGCGAGGAAGCGCCGGTAGAAGTCGTGCACGAGATACGACGCACCCCAGTTCAGGTGGGTGAGAATCGTCGAGGAGTTGGCGGCAATCAAACCGCCGACCATCAGGCCGACAAACCCCGGCGGCAGGAACTTGAGCATCGCGGGAAAGGCGCTGTCGTGGCCGATGAGGCGCGGGTCGGCCGCCGGGAACGCCGCCTGGATGTCCTTGAGCTCCGGAAAGACAATGATCGAGCAGAGCGCGGTGATGATCCACGGCCACGGCCGCAGGACGTAGTGCGCGAGGTTGAAGAACAGCGTGCCGCCGAGCGAATCCTTCTCCGACTTCGACGCCAGCATGCGCTGGGCGATGTAGCTGCCGCCGCCGGGCTCGGCGCCGGGATACCAGTTCGCCCACCAGCCGATGGCAATCGGCACGATGAA
>JBDTOB010000473.1:0-3157 GCA_039933435.1 Acidobacteriota bacterium
TCGCGCGGGCCGAAGGGCTGGCGCGCCGAGTTCCGCATTCCCTTCTCCCAGCTCCGCTACAAACCGTCCGAGTCCGCGACCTTCGGGCTGGCGATTGTCCGCAAGATCGGCCGGCTGAACGAAGTGTCCTCCTGGCCGCTGCTCGCCCGCAGCGCCAGCGGCTATGTCTCGTCCTTCGGCGATCTCACCGGCCTGCGTCTCGACAACTCTCCCAAGCGGCTCGAAGTCGTGCCCTACGTGGTCGGCAACCTGACGACGCATCCGGTGGAGAGCGGCAATCCCCTGTCGAAGGCCACCGATCCGACCGGCTCTGCCGGCGTCGATCTCAAGTACGCGGTCCGGCCCAGCCTGACGCTGACCGCGACGATCAATCCCGACTTCGGCCAGGTCGAGGCCGACCCGGCGGAAGTCAATCTGTCCGCGTTCGAATCGTTCTTCTCCGAGCGCCGTCCGTTCTTCGTCGAGGGCTCCGGCATCTTCCAGACCGAGGCGAACTGCGACGAGGGCTGCGGCGGCGGCCTGTTCTACTCCCGCCGCATCGGGAGGTCCCCGCGCGGCAGCGCCGACGTCCCCGACGGCGGCTACGCCTCGGCGCCGGCGCAGAGCACGATCCTCGGGGCCGCCAAGCTGACCGGAAAAATCGGTGCCTTCTCGGTCGGCGCCCTCACCGCCGTGACCGCGCGGGAGAGCGCGCTCATCGCCAGCGGCGCGCTCCGATCGCGGCAGACGGTCGAGCCGATGACCGGCTACAGCGTCATCCGCGCACGCCGCGAGTTCACCAGCCAGTCGGCGTTCGGCTTCATGCTGACCTCGACCAACCGCGCCCTCGACGCCGCGACCCGCTTCCTGCCCGGACAGGCCTATACGGGAGAGCTCGACTGGGACCTCCGCATCCGCCGCAAATATGCGTTTCAGGGGCAGTGGGCTGGCAGCAGCGTCCGCGGCGCCGCCGAGGCGATCGACCTGCTCCAGCGCAGCAACGTCCACAGCTTCCAGCGCCCGGACTCGACCACGCTGACCTACGACCCGACCCGGACCGCGCTCAACGGCTACGGCGGCTCCGCCTCGGTGTCGAAGATCGGCGGCGAGCGAGTCCGCTTCCGGAGCACCGTCTCGCTCAGCAGTCCGGGCTTCGAGATCAACGATCTCGGCTTCATGCGGCGCGCCGACGAGCGCTCGATGAGCAACTGGATGCAGGTGCGCTACGAGACGCCGTCGAAATACCTGCGCAGCTTCCGCTACAACCTCAATCACTGGGCCGGCTGGAACGCCGACGGCGATCGCCTGCGCTCGGGCATCAACGTCAACGCCCACGCGCTGTTCACCAACAACTGGGGCACGGGGATGGGGGGGAACCTGAACCAGCGGACGTTCGACGACCGCGGCACCCGGGGCGGGCCCGGGGTCTACAACAACCCGCGCCGGTCGCTGTGGGCCTACGTCGAGAGCGATCAGCGCCCGGCCGTCTCCGGCCAGTTCTTCGGCATCGTCGGCGGCGACAGCCACGGCTCGTTCTTCACGGATCTCAACCCGTCGCTCTCCTACCGGCCGTCGTCGTTCCTGAAGATCAGCGGCGGGCTGGGCTTCACGAGAAACGACGACCAGTCGCAGTGGATCGAGCAACGCGACGGGCGCTACATCTTCGGCGCCCTCCGGCAGCGGACGGTCGGCATCCGCACCCGCGTCAACTACACCGTCACCCCGACGCTCTCGGTGCAGATTTACGCCGAGCCGTTCGTCTCGGCGGGCGAGTACTCGAGCTTCAAGCAGCTGGCCGACGGCCGCGCCGCCGACTACGCGCAGCGCTATGCCCCGACGCCGTACTCCGGCAACCCGGACTTCAATTACCGGTCGTTCCGCACCACCAACGTGCTGCGCTGGGAATACAAGCCCGGCTCGACGTTGTTCGTGGTCTGGCAGCAGGGGCGCGAGCGCACCGTCGATCGCGGCGGCTTCGACTTCTCCCGCGACTTCGGCGGCATCTTCTCCTCGCCGGCGCGCAACGTCTTCCTCGTCAAGTGGGCCTACTGGCTGAACTACTGACGGCCGCGCTCTCGGTCGCCAATCCAGACCGACGATGAAGCGCGAACGTTCGCGGTTTCACGGGATTTACTCGCGGCCGGGAAGGTCGGCGTCCAGTCCGGGGACGTACTGCGAGCGGGTCCTGTCGATCTCGTCCAGGATCTGGGTGGCCAGCTCGGGCGGTGAGATGACCCGCGCCAGCGGCCCGAACCCCAGGATCCAGCTGCGCAGCGCCCAGTCGTTGCAGACGTTCAGGGTCATCGTCAGCGATCCGTCCGAGGCCTCGGCCGACTGCTGCGACGGGTGCCACGTCCGTTCCTTCACGTAGCGGGCGATGCGCGGCTCGAAGACGATCTCGATCCGTTCCGGCGGGCCCTCGTTGACGCCGAGCGAATGCGCGAAGGCATCGTCGGGCAGGTCCATCGGCTCGAAGCGCTCTTCCGTCAGCGAGAGCGAGACGATGCGCTCGATCGAGAAGGTGCGGATCTGGGCGTAGTCGGGCACGAAAGCGACGAGGTAGAGGCCGCCCTGCGCGAAGACGAGGCGGTAGGGCTCGAGCAGGTAGTCCTTCTCGCGGTTGCTGGAGAACGAGTGGTAGCGCATCGAGATGCGGCGGTGATGGAGCGTGGCGTCGAGCAGCTGTGCGACCCGGGCGCTGCGCGGCGCCGACTGCCGTGAGGCGGTGGCCGGCGTGGCGGGGTCGTCCATCTGCGCCTGGCCGCCCGGCTCCGCCTTGGCCTGCATGACGAGCGGCAGGCGATCGAGCAGCTGCCGCATGCCCGGCGTGAGGGCGGCGGCGAGCTTGTCGAAGGCGCTGCGGACGTCGCGCTGGAAGGGGGTGGCGGCGAGACATTCGACCAGCGACCGCGAGAAGTAGAGCGCTGTCATCTCCGCCAGCGTGAAGCCGGTGTCGTCGAGGCGGCGGAAGGCGCGCTGTTCCAGCGTCCAGTACTTGCGCCCGTCGTGCATCTCGTCGAACAGCGGGAAGCCGGCCGACTGCAGCGCCTCGAGGTCGCGCCGGATCGTGCGGGTGGAGACGCCAGTGCGCTCCGCCAGTTCGTCGATGGTGACGCGGCGCGACGCCTCGAGGTCGCGGAGGATGGTCCACTGCCGGATGACTTCGGCGTTCCGCATG
>JBDTOB010000474.1:0-3150 GCA_039933435.1 Acidobacteriota bacterium
GATTTGCGGCGTGATGATCGCTCGCTCGGTAACAGTTAGCACGGCTTGATACGCGATCTTGCGCCCTTCCCCGGGTATCCGCTACACTTAGTGTTCTCCCAAGAGCGGTTCTGCGCTCGCTGTTCCTCAGTAGCTCAATGGCAGAGCATCCGGCTGTTAACCGGAGGGTTGTAGGTTCGAATCCTACCTGAGGAGCCAATTTCCTTCGGAAATTTCACCACCTTCGCCCTGCCTCGATCGGCCTTTGAAGGACGTTGCCCTTTTCTTGCCCTTTTCGATTTGGCTTTCGCCGGAGCGGGCGGATCAAGAAGGCCGACCTCAGCGGACAAGAAGGCGGGCGAGAGGTGCGCGTAGCGCATGGTCATCTTGAGGGACTGGTGACCGAGTAACTCGGCGACGCTCCTGAGTGACGCACCGCGCATCATCAGCCAGGAGGCGAACGTGTGCCGGAGGTCGTGCCAGGTGAAGTCCTGAATCTCCGCGAGCTCCAGCGCCCGGTGAAACCCGTTCTTGATGTCCCGGATCGGCTCGCCGGCCTTCGGACCCGCTGTGTGCGGGAAGACGTAGGGCGACGTCAGGTCGCTGCCTGCGTGAAGCGTCTGAAGCGTCGAGATGGTGGTCGCATTCATCGGCAACGAGAGTGGCCGGCCACTCTTTGTGCGGGGTATACGCATGACGCGGTTCGCGAAATCGATCTGCTCCCACCGGAGGTTGAAGAGGCTGCCGCGGCGGAGGCCCGTGTGGACGGCCAGAACAATCTTCTCCTCGAGGTAGGGCGACGTCTCGATCAGGCCTGCTACTTTGAGGAGACGGTCGTACTCCTCGCGGCTCAAGTAGCGAAGCCGCGAATTGTCGTCGTGAAACAGCTTCACCCGGCGGACGGGATTGGATGCCGCGAGGTTACGCGCGCAGCACCAGTTGAAGAATGCCTTCAAAACCGCGAGGTCCTTGTCCACGGTGCTGTGAGCGACTGCCGCGGCGCGTCGCAGCTTAATGGCGTCGATGTGAGCGGGAGTGATTCTCGCCAGAAGCCCGTTCGTGTCCAGGTGCGTTTCCCACACTGAGAGCGCGGGTTCGACGTATGAGCGGTGCGATCGGTTCTGAACGGCGGAGTATTCTCGATACTGCTTGAGGGCCGTTGCAAGCGTGATGCGCTTCGGCGCCTGGTCGTGCCAGGTGCCGTTCTCGATCTTCGTTTGCTCGGCTGCCCAGACGCGCATGGCCTCGCGTTCCCGGCGGAGGCGTCTGCGCCGACGGGAGGTGTCCGGGTACCGAATTTCAACGAGCCAGCGATTCCTCACCGGGTCCCAGACTGGCCCCTTCAAGAAGTCGCGATTCTTTCGTGCCTCGTCCATGGGCCGTCCTCGCTTTGATCGTACACCTAGCCACGTAGCGGTCAAGCACGCTTCGCCGGATCCGGACAATCCCGTTGCCATACTTCACAATCTCGATCTTGTGATCGCAGATCCAGTGTCGTAGCGTCCACGGACGGATTCCCAGGTATCCGGCAGCCTGATTCACGGTCAAAAGCTCGTCAGCCATTGGTGTGTCCCGCGAAACCTTGTTGTTCGTTCACGCCGCGAATGGCACCCTGACCCGGGCCGGTAACGATGTCCGTCACGGAAAGAGTCGACCATGCCGTCGATGGCTCCTGCTCGATCGACAGGATTGCCTCGACGTCGTCATCGCCGGTGCCGCGCCGGCCTGCGTGTCGGAAAGAGAGGGCCGCGGGCGGTGTGCCCGCTTGGCAAGACCAGGTCAGGTGACGTGGTGAGAAGGCGTCTGGCCGAGCTCTGATCCGGCGCGGTCTTGTGCGGATGCGTTGCTTCGAGCCCGTGGGTCAGCGGCGGGACCTCCGCGGATCGCTGGGACGCCGCGGAATGGAATTTCACGCCCGGCGCTGGAGCTCGAGCGTGTGCTGTACGCCGCTGTGACGGACGGCCTATCTCATAGACATGAACGCCGGTTTTCGGACAAACCTTGCAGAATGGAGGCGACGGGGGTCGCACCGGACCGCGGCCTGGACGCGGCGACTGCCGGAATTGCTCGCCGCTTATGACCTGGCCGGGCCCGTCCGTCCAGTCGTCTCCGCGCCAAAGCGCTCCGCGCGGGCGGCGTGGGCGTCGGGAGCAGCGGCGGTCCGGGTGCCGACACCGTCCGCACGATGTTGTCGATCAGCCACCGTCGGTGTCGGCACTGCACGTGGTCAGTGGAGGACCAGTAAGTCCGGCGCGATCCTCCCGGACCATCACGTAAGAGCCGTCTTCAGGCTCGACCGAGGATCCCGTCAAGGCCGCCAGCCACGCCGCAGGCGTGGTCGGAGCCCCGCGACGAGCCTTGACGGGGACGAGTGCGGGCCCACCATCGAATGCGTGATGGTCCGGCTCCGGTCGCGATCCGTTCCGCAGCGTGACGCGTGCTACCTATGCGTCGGGCCCGCCGAGGAGCGTGCCGCGCGGTGTACACACATCCTGCCGCCAACGATGTGCCCTCCATAGGAATCCTCTCGCGGATCAGCCGCGACGTTTTGATGCCGCCTCGCGGGAGCAAGCGTTACGTGCGCGACGTGCAGCGCCTTTTGCGGCGCGGGAAGCGGCCGTCGCGGGCCCGCGCGGCGTCCAGCGAATAGGCCGCGTCTGAACGGTCGGCATGGCCTCGTCGTCACCCAGCCGTGCTGGCCTCGGCGTCCATCGCGAGGACCTTTGCAGCTCGGCCGCCAGCGCCTCTTCATGCGGTAGACCGCAGTCCCGCATCGGGGCCAAGCCGGCGGCATCGGGTGCGCACGATAGGGGTGCCAAGAAGAAACCAGCACGAGGCTCGACCGCGCCGCTGATAGACCCGGTTGCTGGCGCGACGGACGACCGGTGGCCATCGAATCGAGTCAGGACGGTGCGCTCGGGTGCCGTCCTGACTCGCGGTCAGGGTCGGTCCCGCAGGCTGCCGGCCGTTCGAAGGCCGACGGCCAATCTTCGCTGACACCGACGGACGGGGCGTGAACGACCCCCTGAAAGGGGCGCGGGGCCGTGCCGCGCACAGTGGATGGGGGATTCACGCCCCCACTTGTCGCTTGAGGGGCTGTCGGTTGAATTCTGGGACGGCAGAAACCGCCGTCCTGCTTCGTCGCGGACGGAGGCCTGGTCTGTCGATCGT
>JBDTOB010000475.1:0-3150 GCA_039933435.1 Acidobacteriota bacterium
GGTCGGTGACGCAGCCGCCGCCGAAGTCCCAGAAGTGGCGCCACTGGAAGAAGCGTTCGGGGCGGAACGGCTGGTCCGGCGCGGAGCCGAGCCAGCGCTTCCAGTCGAGCTTGTCCATGGAGACGTCGGGATAGCTGCCCGCGGTGGCGTGCTGGTACCAGTAGGTGTGGACCAGGGTGATCTGGCCGAGGCGGCCCGAGTCGATGATCTCCTTCCCGAGCTTGAAGTGATCCCAGCTGCGCTGCTGGGTGCCGGTCTGCACGATCTGCTTCGAGGCCTCGATGGCCTTGACCATCTCGACCCCCTCCTCGAGCGTGTGCGACACCGGCTTCTCGACGTAGACATCCTTGCCGGCGGCGACGGCGTCGAGGGCGATGGTCTTGTGCCAGTGGTCTGGCGTGCCGATGACCACGGCATCGATGCTGCGATCGTCGAGGATGCGACGGTAGTCGGTGACCTGGGCGGCTGCCGGTCCGGCAATTTCGGCCGCCTGCAGCAGGCGGGGCTGGTAGACATCGCAGAGCGCCACCATTTCGTTGCCGGGCAGCTTCTTGAGATGCCCCATCAGCCCGCGCGCCCGGCCGCCGGTGCCGATGACGCCAATCCGGATGCGGTCGCTGGCGCCCTGGGCGCCCGCCGACGCCATGCGGGCGCCAATCGCGAGCCCAGAGGCCGCGGCGAAGAACGTCCGTCGGTTGCAGATCATACGGTCCCCCTCTTGTGCCGCCGCATGGTAGCACCCGCCGGCGCCGCGCGGGAACTCGCGGTACGGCCCCGGCCGGCCGCTGCCTGCCGGCGTGCTAGCATCGATCGGATGCCTTTTTTCACACCGGGCGCGGCCGCGAGCCTGTTGGCCGTACCGGTGGCAGCGCTGCTGATTGCCGCCAGTCCGCAGAGCTCATCGTCGAAGGGCGCGCCGCCCCTCGCGCCGCTGGCGGCCTCAGCCGGGCAAGGCAACGAGCAGCAGGCGCGGGTCACGTGCGGCGGCTGCCATGCCTTTCCGTCTCCGGAGATTCTGCCGCGATCGGTGTGGCGCGACGAGTTCGTGCGGATGATGTTCATTCGCGACAACCGGCTGCCGCCGCTCGGCCCGCCCGGCACCGTCAACCGGACCGTGCAGCTTCCGGCCGACATGGAGCAGGCGCTGCCGTTCTTCACCAGCCGGGCGCCGGACCGGCTGCCGGCGCCGGAACCGTGGCCCGCGGTCAGCGAGTCTCCCATCCAGTTCGTGCGCACGACGCTGTCGATGCCGGAGATGCCCGGTGCTCCCGCGATCTCGAACGTGCAGCTCGTTGATCTCAACGGCGACGGACGCCTCGAGCTGCTCGCCTCCGACATGCGCCAGGGCGTGGTGGTGAGCGGCAACCCGCTCGAGCCGGACGCCGGCCTCACCAATCTCGCCAGCCTCCCTCACCCGGCCCACGTCACCCGGACCGACGTGGACGGCGACGGCATCCAGGACCTCCTCGTCGCCGACCTGGGAGAGTTCTATCCGGCCGATCACGACAAGGGAGCGGTGGTCTGGCTGCGAGGGCTGGCGACGGGCAAGTTCGGCGCCTTCTGGCTCGACGGCTGGCCGCGCGTCGCCGACGTCGAGAGCGCGGACTTCAACGGCGATGGCAAAAAGGATCTCCTCGTGGCCGCCTTCGGATGGCGGCGCACCGGCGAGATCGCCATCATGGAGAATCAGACCACGAACGCCGCCCGGCCCGCCTTCAGCAAGCACACCATCGATCCTCGCCCCGGCGGCATCCACGCCATCCCGGTGGACCTGAACCACGACGGCCGGATGGACTTCGTCGCCGTGCTGGCGCAGCAGTACGAATCGGTGATCGCCTATATCAACCGCGGCACCGGCGCTTTCGACTTCGACCAGAAGGTGATCTACGCTGCGCCCCACCCCAACTGGGGCTCCTCGGGCATCCAGCTCGTCGACCTCGACAAGGACGGCGACCTCGACGTCCTGCTCACCCATGGCGATACCTTCGACGACGGGCTGGTGAAGCCGTATCACGGCATCCAGTGGCTCGAGAACACCGGGAGCTATCCGTTCGTCGAACACACGCTGGCGGCGATGCCCGGCGTCCATCGCGCGGTTGCGGTGGACCTGGACGGCGACGGCGATCTGGATATCGTCGCCTGCGCGCTCCTCGCCGGTGGATCGGATGTGAACGAGGCGACGCTGCCGGCGCTCGTCTGGCTCGAGCAGACGAAGCCGGGTGTCTTCGTCCGCCATACCATCGAGATGGGCATGCCCCGGCATGCGACGCTCGATGTCGGCGACATCGACGGTGACGGCGACATCGACATCGTGGTCGGGAATTTCTCGGTGGAGCGGTCGCCGAGCCCGTGGATCCAGGTGTGGACGAATCAGACGAAGAGCCCGCGGAAGTAAGGCTTCAGTTTCCAGTTTCCAGCTTCCAGTTTCCAGCTTCTTGCCTGCTGCTGCCGGCCGCTTCCCCGTTCCCAGCTTCCCGCCAGCCGCTCAGTCCTGGATGGTGAAATACGCCGTGCGCGACGTTTCGCCGCCCGCGGTAATGACGCGGATCCGCAGCTCGTAGGTGCCGGCGGGCAGGGCGTCGGTCGGCAGGCGGCCGATGTGCTGCATCCGGGGGCCGCTCGCGACTGGCAGGTCGATTGGAATCTCGGCCAGCGGGGTGCCGTTGCGCAGCAACTGCGCCTCCGCCTTCGCGCCGGCGATCGGTCCGTAAAGCGCGAAATAGAATGGCAGCACCGACCCCGGGGACTTGCGCAGCGGCTGTCCGAGATTGGGGTAGAGCAGGTTCTGGCCCACGTAGAGCGGCGCCCCGGTGGCGGCGTCCGGGGCGGGGCCGTCGCTCACCGGCTCGATGCGGTCCACCAGCACCAGGCTACTCATGCGGGGCGAGGCATCGGCTGCCGGCACCGTCAGGGTCGAGACCCGGGCGCTGCCTGCGCCCGACGCGGCGTCGAAGGCGATGACCTCCATCGTGTAGACGCCCGGCCGCAGCTCCGGCTCGCGGTAGAACAGGATCTCCCCTCGTCTTGCCGCGTCGAGATCCTTTGCCTCGCCGGAGAGCACGTACTGCTGGCTGAGCTTCTGCACCTCGCGTCCCTGGCCGTCGCGCAGGCGGACGACGATGGCGACCTGGGCGGCGTAGGTGGCGCGCG
>JBDTOB010000476.1:0-3141 GCA_039933435.1 Acidobacteriota bacterium
TGCCGCCTGGTTCGGCTGGGCGGCGGTGACCCTCTCGACGAGCGCGGTCTTCCACAGTTTCACGGTCTACCCGGACGGCGCCGGCGGCGTGCTGGCGCTCACCGGTGTCTGGGCGCTCGTGCGCGCCGGCCGCGATGCCGGGAACGGCGACGAACGGATCGGCCCGTGGTTCCTCCACGGCGCGGCGCTGGCGCTGTTGCCGTGGCTGCACACCCGCTTCGCGCTGATTGCCGGCGGGCTTGGCGCGCTCATCCTCCTCAGGCTGGGCACCAACCGCAACGCCGCCGGCAAGGCGGTGGCCTTCCTGCTGCCGCCGGCCGTGAGCGCGATCTGCTGGATCGGCTTCTTCATCGCCGTCTACGGCACGCCGGATCCGTCGGCCCCCTACGCGAACGAGGAAGGCTCCATCGCCTTCATCCCGGGCGGCCTCGCCGGCCTGCTGTTCGATCAGCGCTTCGGCCTGCTGGCGTACGCCCCGGTGCTGGCCTTCGCGTTGTGGGGCCTGTTCCGCATGGCCGCGACGCGGCTGCACCGGAGGCTCGGCTTGGAGCTGCTGTTCATCCTGGTGCCGTACCTGCTGGCGGTTACCCACTTCGCGATGTGGTGGGGCGGCACCAGCGCCCCGGCCCGCTTCGCCGTGCCGATGCTGCCGATGCTGGCGATCCCGGCGGCGGTCAGCTGGGAGACGATGCGCCGGCGCTCGGCTCGTGCCACGGCGGTCGCGGCGCTGGGGGGCACCGTGTTCGCCACCGCGGCGCTCGTCTTCGTTGGCGGCGGACGGATGGCCTACAACGTCCGTCAGGGCTACGCCCTCTGGCTCGAGTGGCTCAGCCCGGCGGCCGAGCTCGCGCGCGGCCTGCCGGCGTGGTGGCGGGGCAGCGAGATGCTGTTCTATCGCGACATCCTGGTATGGGCCGCCGCCTTTGCCGTTGCTGCGGCGGCGCTGCGGGCGCTCGAGCAGGCGCGCTCCCTCCGCTCGCGCGGGGCGATGGCCGCGGCCACGATGGCGCTCTACGGCGTGGCGGTGATGGCGGCGGTGACGGTGTGCTGGCGACTGGCTGGCGTCCACGGCGCCACCGAGACCGCCGCGCAGCTCGCCGCGCTCAGGCGCATCGGCGCCGAGCCCCGGCTGCTCGCGCTGGAACTGCCGGCGCTCCGCCGGGTGCGGCCCGACGACGTGCCGCGGAGGCTGCGCATCGAACCGGAGCGATCCACGACTCTCGGCGGGGCCGGCCAGAACGACAGGCCGCTCTATCAGCTTCCGCTGCTGCCGGCCGGGCGCTACCGCCTCGAGCCGCGCGGGCTGCACGCATCCGGCTGGCTGATGGTGGGAATCGGCCGGGAACAGTTTTCGCTCACCAGCGGACCGCTCGACGGGTCGGTGCCGCCGGTGGATCTGGAGTTCCCGGTGGACGTCCGCGCCATCGTCGTCCGCGGCGACGAGCAGGCCCGGCGATCGATCGAAGGACTGACCGTCACGGCGCTCTCGATCGTGCCTCCGGATGCGCGCCTGACCTCCGAGGTGGCGCGGCGGGCGGTGCGCTACGGCGAGACCACGGCCTTCTTTCTCGACGACCGCAGCTTCGCCGAACCGGAGGCGTTCTGGGTCGGCGGCGGCCGAACGTCGGCGGTGGTCCTGCAGGCCGCGCAGCCGCGGAGCGCGATTGCGCTGCTGGTGCGGAACGGTCCGGTTCAGAACGGGGTGGCGCTGGCGTCCGGTGCGTGGAAGGTCGAGGCGGTGATGGCGGCGGGGGAGGAGCGCCGGCTGGAGGTGCCGCTCCAGCCGGGTGGAACCGCGGCGCTGCTGACGATCGCAGCCAGCAGCGGCTTCCGTCCCTCGGAGGTGAGCCCCGGAAGCCTCGACAGCCGCTTCCTGGGGCTCTGGGTCAAGCCCCTCAACTGACGCGCCCTGCGATCAGAACCGAACCACGCCGCCGAAATACGGCCCCTTCAGTTTGAGGATCCCCTCGTCGCTGTGCACCTTGTAGAGCACGTCGAAGGACCGGTAGCCGACCTGGGCGCCGACGTTGTTGGTGAAGTTCACCGTGCCGTAGAGGTCGAAGTCGAAGTACTTGGCGCGATAGTCGTTGTTGACGTTGTCGGGCAGCTTGATGCCGCTGAACTCGCCGGTGATCGAGATGTTGGGCACGACATAGACCCGGGCGATGCCGCCGATCGCCGGGATCGGGGCGCGGGCCCGCGCGAACTCCGTCGCGATGATGTTCTGAAGCGTCGCCTGCACGTCGGTGTACTTGGCCTCGAGAATCAATCCCGCGAAGCCGCGGTCGCGGCTGACGAAGTCGTACTCATAGCCGAAGCGGTAGGCCTTCCACTGCAGGTTGGTGGTGACCGGGAACGTCACCGGGAAGCGGATGCCGTTGAAGATCACGTCCGCGGTCAGCTTGCCCTCGGCGTCGTAGGTGATCGGCGTGTACTCGAAGCGCAGCTTGTGCTTCTTCGCGGGCCGCAGCACCACTTTGATCTGCCGGAAGCGGGTCTTGGCGATGCCGAGCTGGTTGACGAAGTCGATGCTCGAGCCGACGATGCCGAGCGACTCGCTGCTGATGACGATGTCGGGGGTGGGGCTCCAGAGGTTGCCGGTGATCTCGACGTGGTATTGCTCGCCGGTGGCCGGGTCGGAGGGCTTCTTGACCGAATACTGGGCCTGCGCCGGCGCGGCGGCGAGGCCGATCGCCAGACACAACAGGGATATCACTGCGGCACGTGTGCGCATGAGTCTTCTCGCCCCGGAATGGTTCAAGGGAAACGCGCCCCTGTCGCGAAGGGGCCGCAGTGCCTGCTGGGATAGGCCACCCGAGGATAGCACACCGGGCGGCTGCTATACTCGATCGGGATGGGCCCCGCGTTTCGCCGTCTCTTTCCCTTCGTGATCCGCTACCGGCGCCAGTTCCTCCTCGGCCTGATATGCGTGGTGTTCTCCTCCACGTTCCAGCTGCTGGGCCCGTGGGTGCTGAAGTACGCGATCGACGACCTCGGCCGCGCCGTGACGCAGCAGAAGCTCGTCACCTATGCCGGTCTGCTGCTCGGGGTGGCGTGCGTCCGCGGCCTCTTCCTCTTCCTGATGCGGCGGATCATCATCGGCGTCTCGCGCGAGATCGAGTACGACATGCGCAACGCCTT
>JBDTOB010000477.1:0-3136 GCA_039933435.1 Acidobacteriota bacterium
GCGTCGTTCGAGAATTGTCGCACGCCGCTCATCAATCTGATCCGGCAGGAGACCGTCGGCCTCGACGTCGCCTTCTGGTTCATGGAAGACGGGCGCATCTCCGCCGAAATCGTCAAGCGGTGGCAGGCCGGGGTCCCGGTCCGCGTCATCATGGACCAGCGGGCGCTGCCGGCCTACGGGGGCACCCACCCGGTCGAAGTCACCATCCTCCAGCAGCTGGCGGCAGCCGGGATCCCGATCCGCCAGCGGTCTCTCAGCGCCTCCGACATCCTCCACTGGAAGATGATGCTCTTCTCGGGGCAGAACATCGTCGAATTCAGCGGCGCCAACTACAGCCCGACTGCCTTCGTGCCGGAGGCGCCCTACGTCAACTTCGAGGACGAGGCGATCTTTTTTACAGACGACGCCAAGGTGGTCAACAGCTTCAGGACCAAGTACGACGACCTCTGGGTCGATACCACCATCTATAAGGACTACGCGAACATCCTCAACCCGCCGGCCCGCGTCTATCCGATCTTCCCCAAGGATCCCGAGCTGAATTTCCCGCAGCAGGAGAGCTACGCCAACCGGGTCCTCGGCAAGTATGCGAAGGAGACGAAAGGAGTCGACGTCATCATGTTCCGGCTGACGGACGAGCGCGAGACCAACGCCGTGCTCGCCACCATCCAGCGCGGCGTCCCGGTGCGTCTGATCACCGATCTCGACGAGTACCGCGTCCCCAAGCGGCAGTGGGTCTCGTATAACCTCGACCGACTCTGGGCCTCCGGTGTCAAGTTCAGGGTGCGCGCCCACCTCGGCCTGAACCATCAGAAACTGGTGCTCTTCAACAGCCAGCGGCTGTCGGTGTTCGGCTCGTCCAACTGGACGACGCCGTCCGACAACAAGCAGCAGGAGCACAACTACTTCACGGTCAAGCCCTGGATCTTCGACTACTTCGTCAACCAGTTCCAGCGGAAATGGTGTTCGGGACCCTGGCCGGGCGGGATGCCGGACGACTGTGTCGGCAGGCAGAATCCCGTCGGCTCGGCCGAGACCGCCGACTTCACGCCGCTGCCGGCCGACAAGCCGGTCAACACCAGTCCGGTGAACGGCTCGCTGACCACCGCGACCACTGCCGTCAAGCTGAAGTGGGACGGCGGCTACTTCGCGCACTACTACGACGTCTACTTCGGCCTCGACCCCAACCCGCCGCTCTATCAGGCGAATCTGCACCTCGGCCCGAAGGATTTCGGGACCGGCGCGACGCAGTCGCTCCTTCTGCCGACGCTGCAGCCCGGCACTACCTACTACTGGCGCGTCGCCTCGCGGACGATGGCGGGCCTGCGCACCGTCGGCCCGATCTGGTCCTTCACCCCCAAGGGCATTCCCCCGCCGCCGCCGCCCCCTCCGGCGGGCGCGGTGACGCAGATCCTCTGGTCCTCCGACGTGCAGCCGGCGGCCGTCTTCGGACGCTGGAGCGCGATCGCGGATCCGACCGCGGCCGGCGGGGTGGCGCTCTGGAACCCGGACAAGGCGAACGCGAAGATCGCCCCGGCGCTCGCGGCTCCGGCCACCTACTTCGAGGCGACCTTCGACGCCATGAAGGGCGTGCCGTACCACATCTGGATCAGGCTGCGCGCGCAGGCCAACTCGCTGTCGAACAACTCCGTGCACGTCCAGTTCGGCGACTCGGTCGATCCCTTCGGCACCGCCAGCTACCGCATCGGCACCGCGGCCAGCCAGGAGATCGTGCTGCAGGGGACGACGCTGGCCGGATGGGGCTGGGCCGACAATTCGACGGCGACGAAATTCGGGTCCGATATCTACTTCGCGGCCACCGGTCCCCATACCATCCGCGTTCAGCAGCGGACGGATGGACCAGTGATCGATCAGATCGTGCTCAGCCCAGACACCTTCATCCGCAACGCGCCCGGCGCCGCGCGCATGGACGGGACCGTGCTGGCGAGCACGCTGAGCGGTGTGCCGGCGCCGGCCCGGCCGACCCTCGCCGATCCGTGGCGCGGGGCCGACATTGGCGTCGTCGGCATCAACGGCCTGGCGGGAAGCGACCCTGCGTCTGGCAACGTCACGGTGATCGCGGGCGGGGGAGATGCCTGGGGCGCGGCGGACGGGATGTACTTCGCCTGGCAGCCGCTCACCGGCGACGGCTCCATCATCGCGCATCTGTCGAGTGTTCAAAAGGCCGTCAGCTGGTCGCGCGCCGGAGTGATGATCCGCGAGTCCCTTTCGCCAGGGTCGCCGAATGCGTTCATGTTCCTGTCGGCCGGATCGCTGACCGGCGTCCAGCGGCGGCGGGCCGAGGGCGGCGCCACGTTCGCCACGGTGCTGTCCTCGACCGCGTCCGCGCCAGGATGGGTCCGGCTCGATCGCGCCGGAGACGTGCTGACCGCGTATGTGTCGGCCGACGGCGTGAAGTGGACGTTTGCCGGCAGCGATACCGTGCCGATGGCGGCCACCGTCTACGCGGGGCTGGCAGGCACGAGCGCCACCGTGACCGCGACATCGACGAGCACGTTCGACAGCGTCTCGGTGGTGCCCGGAACGCCGGCGGCACCGGTCAATCCCCCGGTCCTGCCGCCCCTGCCCGACGGCTGGGCGCGCGCCGATGTCGGCAACGTCGGGCTCACCGGCGACACCTCGTTCGACCTGCCGACGTCCACCTTCACCATGAAGGGAGCCGGATCGGACATCTGGGGCAGCGCCGATGCGTTCGCCTTCACCTGGCGGGCGATGACCGGGGACGGAGTGATCACGGCGCGGGTGAGGAAGATCCAGACCATCAACGCCGCCTCCAAGGGGGGCGTGATGATCCGCCAGTCGCTCGACGCCGGGGCAGCGAACGTCTTCATGGGCGTGACGCCGTCGAAGGGGTCGACCTTCCAGCGCCGCCTGTCCGCCGGCGGCGCCACCACCGCCAGTGTGGACCCGTTGGTGAAGGCGCCGTACTGGGTGAAGCTGGAGCGGATCGGCGACCTGTTCAACGCCTACGAATCCGGCGACGGCGTCAACTGGACGCTGGTCGGATCCGACACGG
Source organism: Acidobacteriota bacterium (assembly GCA_039933435.1). Lineage (GTDB taxonomy): Bacteria > Acidobacteriota > Vicinamibacteria > Vicinamibacterales > 2-12-FULL-66-21 > JALZOC01. The sequence goes on from JBDTOB010000477.1 coordinate 3,035, forward strand.
TCGCGATGGATGCCACCGTTCTGGTCGGCCTGGCTACGGTCAGCAGGGATCCGATGAACACCACGACGGCGCTGTTCGACGACGTGCGCGTGCCTTGAGCCG
>JBDTOB010000478.1:0-3135 GCA_039933435.1 Acidobacteriota bacterium
TACCGGGATGCCGGTGCGCGGGCCGCACGGTTGGCGCGCGTCCAGGCGGGAGGCTGAGATCTCCTTCTTCACGCGGTTCCTGTTCGCGGCGTACTTCCTGGAAGCGGGACTGGTGCTCGTGGTCGCCCCGTGGTCCGCGTTCTGGGAGCACAATTTCTTCGCCGCGGCACTGCCGTTCGCGGAGCGTGCTGCCTCGAACGCGTTCGTCCGCGGCGGGGTCTCCGGCATCGGCGCCATCACCGCGATCGCCGGCTTCATCGAGCTGGCCGGGATCTTCGGCGCGCGCCGCGGTGCCGAGTCGCGGCCGCGGCGCAATGCCGAGGTCTAGCCCGCCGGAGCCGGTCCCGATCCTGTGCCTGGTGTCGCGCTGCGGCCGCGGCGGCACCGCCGCTCTCATCGCTCGCGTCGAACACGCCGCCCGCGCCGGCGTCGATCTGATCCAGATTCGCGAGCCGGACCTCGACGCCCGGGCGCTCTTCGAGCTGACGCGCGCGGCGCTGCGCGCGGTCGTCGGCACATCCGCCCGCGTCGTGGTGAACGATCGTCTCGACGTGGCGCTGGCGGCCGGAGCCGCGGGGGTGCACCTGCGCGGCAACTCCTTCTCCGCGCCCGACGTCCGCCGCCTGGCGGCGCCGCCGTTTCTCGTCGGTCGATCGGTCCATTCCGAAGCCGAGGCCGCGGCGGTTGAAGCCGCCGGAGGCTGCGACTATCTGTTGTTCGGCACGGTGTTTCCGTCGCTCTCCAAACCGGCCGGCCATCCGATCGCCGGCCATGAGGCGCTCGGGCGGGTCTGCGCCCGCGTGCGGCTGCCGGTGCTGGCGATCGGCGGGGTGAGCGAGGCGACCGCGCCGGCGGCGCTCGGCGCGGGTGCGGCCGGGCTCGCGGGCATCGGCCTCTTCGAGCAGGCGGATCCCGCACCACTGGTGGCAAGGCTGCGGTCGGCATCCGCCGGCTGACGATGGTTCGTGAGGAGCGGTAGATGGATACAGGATGGCGTTCACCCCTGGTCGACTTCTTCAAACGGGGAGAGGTCGCACGCGACGTCCGGCTGATGGCGGCGCAGGGGGCGCTGGCCCCCCGCCCCCATGAACAGCTGGCGCTGCTGGCGCTGCTGGTGGACGATGCGGACGGCGACATCGCCGCCACGGCGGCGCGGACACTGGATGCCCTGCCCGAGGCGGCCCTTCGCGCTTTTCTGGCCCGCACCGACGTGCCGTCGCCGATGCGGGAGTTCTTCGCCGCCCGGGGGACGGCGCCTGGCGATCAGCCGGCGCCAGACGCGGAGACGCCGCTGCTCGACACCTCCGCCGCCGCCGCCGCGGCGCCGGCGGAATCCGCCTCCGCGGAACCCGCCAAGGAGGAGGACGACGACAACCAGGTCCTGGCCTCCCTGCCGATCGTGGAACGGATGAAACTGGCGATGAAGGGGACCAAAGGGCAGCGGGCGCAGCTGATCCGTGATTCCAACAAGCTGGTGGCGGCGGCGGTGCTCAGCAGTCCCAAGCTCACGGAGAGCGAGGTCGAGGCCTTCGCCAAGATGGCCAACGTCAGCGAGGACACTCTGCGGACGATCGCGATGAACCGCACCTGGGTCAAGAACTACGGCGTCGTCGCCGGCCTGACGCGCAACCCCAAGACCCCCGCCGCGATCTCGATGCACATGCTGCAGCGGCTGAACGAGCGCGACCTGAAGATGCTGGCGATCGACCGCAACGTGCCCGAGGCGGTGCGGCTGGCGGCGAAGAAATACGTCCGCCCGAAGTAAGGACGGCGATCAGTCGCGGTCGGCGCCGCGCGTGAACTCCTTGCGCATCTCGGCCAGACCTTCCATGTAGACCGCGGCCCGGTCCCGGTCCGCCTCGGGCATCGCCTTGAGCAGATCGATGGCGCGGTCGAAGTCGCGGCCGATGGTGGCGCGGGTGGCGCTGTAGTACAGCTTCTTGATGGCCTCGAGTCGGTCGGGGGGCATGCGGCTCCTGGTCAACGGCGATGGCGCCGCAGGCCGGCGCGAAACGCCTCGAGCGGGCGGGTGTTGATGACGTCCCCGGCTTCGAGCCACGCGCGCCGCGCCACGGTGATGCCGCGGCTGACGCCGCTGAGCGCGGCGGGGGAATGGGCGTCCGAGTCGATCACCAGGCGGGCGCCGAGAGCGCGCGCGCGCCGCGCGTGGACGTCGTCGAGGTCGAGGCGATCGGCCTGGCAGTTGATCTCGAGCGCGACGCCCGCGGCGGCGGCCGCGGCGAAGACCCGATCGACGTCGAAGCCATAGGGCTGGCGCCTGAGCAGCAGCCGTCCGGTGGGGTGGGCGAGAATGTCCACCCAGGGGCAGGCGATGGCCGCCAGCAGCCGCTCCGTCATCTGCGCCGGATCCTGGCTGAGGGCCGAATGGACGGACGCGACCACCAGGTCGAGCGCCGCGAGACAGTCCTCGGCCAGATCCATGCTGCCGTCGGGCCTGATGTCGCACTCGATTCCCGCCAGCAGCGTGAGGCCATCGATCCGGCCGTTGAGCGCGCGAACGTCGCGGGCGTGGGCCAGCGCCCGCGCCTCGTCCAGACCGCCCGCCATGGCGAGCGCCTGGCTGTGATCGGTGATGGCGATGTACTCGAGACCCGAGGCCCGCGCCGCCCGGGCCATGGTCTCGGCGTCGGCGCGGCCGTCGGTGGCGGTGGTGTGCATGTGGAGGTCGCCCCGCAGCTCCTCCGGACCAATCAACCGCGGCAGGGTCCCGGACTCCGCGGCCGCCAGTTCGCCGCGGTGCTCGCGCAGTTCAGGGGGGATGAACGCCAGCCCGAGATACTGGTAGATGTCCTCCTCGGTCTCTCCCGCCACTCGCACATCGTCTTCGACCCGGAACAGGCCGTACTCGTTCAGCTTGAGCCCTCGCTGCAGCGCCCGGTCGCGCAGCGCGATGTTGTGCGCCTTCGAGCCGGTGAAATACTGCCGCCCGGCGCCGAGGCTCTCCGACGGCACGACCCGCAGGTCGGCCTGCAGCCCGCCGCGCAGGACGACGCTCGATTTGGTGGCGCCGTGCCCGAGCACCCGCTCGACGAGCCGGAAATTGACGAAGCGCTCCATCAGATCGGGCGCCGCGCCGGCGGCGAGGAAGTCCAGATCGCCGCAGGTGTCGCAGCC
>JBDTOB010000479.1:0-3134 GCA_039933435.1 Acidobacteriota bacterium
CCCCTGCGCGCTCGGGTTGGCCACCCCGATGTCGATCATGGTCGGCGTCGGGCGCGGCGCCGGGATGGGAGTGCTCATCAAGAACGCCGAAGCCCTCGAGCGGATGGAGAAGGTCGACACTCTCGTGGTCGACAAGACCGGCACCCTGACCGAGGGACGGCCCACCGTCACCGAGGTCGTCACCGCGACCGGGTTCAACCAGAACCAGGTACTGACCTTGGCGGCAGGGGTCGAACGCGCCTCCGAACACCCTCTCGCGCAAGCCATCCTCGAGGCCGCGACGGCCCGGCAGATCCCCATCCCGGACGTAACCGACTTCGACTCCCCCGTCGGTCGTGGAGTCCAGGGCACGGTCAATGGCCGAGCCGTCGTCATCGGCAACACCGACTTCCTCAGCTCCCACCAGATCGACACGACAGCCTTGCACGCGCGGGCTGACCAGCTACGCGCCGACGGAGCCACCGTCATCCATGTCGGCGTCGACGGCACACCGGCTGGGATCATCGCCATCGCCGACCCCGTCAAAGCCACCACACCCGACGCGTTGAGCCAGCTGCGCAAGGAAGGCATCGAGGTCGTCATGCTGACCGGCGACAACCAGGTCACCGCCGAGGCCGTCGGCCGGCGCCTGGGCATCGACCGGGTCGAAGCCGGGGTGCTGCCTGACCACAAGAGCGACATCATCAAGGCGCTACGCAGCGAAGGTCGGGTCGTGGCGATGGCCGGGGACGGCGTCAACGACGCTCCCGCCCTGGCCGCGGCCGACGTCGGCCTCGCGATGGGCTCGGGCACCGACGTTGCCATGGAAAGCGCCGGCGTCACCCTGCTCGGTGGCGACCTGACCGGTATCGTCCACGCCCGCCATCTGTCCCAGAAGACGATGGGCAACATCCGCCAGAACCTGATGTTCGCCTTCGTGTACAACGCCGCCGGGATCCCCATCGCCGCCGGCCTGCTCTACCCGTTCTTCGGCCTGCTGCTCTCCCCGATCATCGCCGCCGCCGCAATGGCGCTGTCCTCGGTCAGCGTCATCGGCAACGCCCTGCGCCTACGCACCCAGAAGCTCTGACCGCCACTCCAGCCCCACCCACCGCTCATGGCCATGCCCTGCCAGCCGGTTCCCGCAGCCAACCCGAGCGAAGGAGCAAGAAGCCGATGACGACGCAACCACCGGGATACACTGACACCAAGCAAGCCCACCTGAAAAGGCTACGCCGGATCGAGGGCCAGGTCCGAGGACTGCAGCGGATGATCGATCAGGACACCTACTGTATCGACGTCCTGACCCAGATCTCCGCCGCCACCCGAGCCCTTGAGGCAGTCGCCCTCGCCCTGCTCGAGGAGCACCTCGAGCACTGCGTCACCCACGCGATCCAAGCCGGCGGCGCCCAAGCTGACGCCAAGGTCAAGGAAGCCTCAGCCGCCATCGCGCGCCTCGTTCGCTCCTGACCAACGCCACCCGCAGCCAGCAGACCCAAGGAAGCTGCCACAGTTCTGAACCCCAGGTTTGCAGGCCCCCGTGCGCCTACCTCAGTCACGGTGCTCCACCAAAGTACGTCCGTGCACCGACCCGGCAGAGGACTCGCTGAGGTTCATCCCCTTCGTCTCGGGCGCCAGCCACTGCGACAATCCGGCACCGATAGCGGCGATACCGGCGGCGACCAGCATGGTCGGCCCGGACCCGACATGGACCATGGACCATGGCAGCAGGAACGTGCCAATGCCGGCTCCGACCCGGCTGACGGCGGTGGCGAAGCCGATTCCGATACCGCGGATCTCGGTCGGGAAGATCTCGGACGGGTAGACGCCCATCATCGCGACGACATTCGCGTTGAAGAAGGAGAAGATGAGGAACAAGATGAGCACGACCACCGGCGGAGCACCCGCCCACAGGCCGATGATCGCCAGGGCCGCGGCGCAGATCCACTGCGGCGGGACGGTCAGCACGCGGCGGCCAACCCGATCGATCAACAAGACCGTGCCCACGACCCCGAGCGCGGCGACTGCGGAGAGCCCGAGACCACCGGCGAGCCCGCCACTGATGCCGTAGCTCGCCAGCACGGTCTCGGCGAAGGTAGCGATCGCGAAGTACGGTGCCACGGCAGCAAACCAGGCACCCGAGACGAACAGCGTGGCCCGCCAATACTGCCGGGAGAACAGCATCCCGAAGCTGCCCTTGCGGACATCCTCGTGCTCGACGTCCTTCATGTCGTCGGTGTCCTTCATGTATTTGTGAGCGACGGCCATGGCCTCTTCCCTGCGGCCCACATTCCATAGCCAGCGCGGCGACTCGGGCAGGCCGATACGAGCGACCAACAAAATCACCGCGATAACGGTGCTCGTGCCCAGGATGGTCCGCCAGCCCACGTCGGTCTGGGTGGTCAGGATGTAGCCCACCAGGAACGCGACCATGAACCCGACGTACCAGCCGACCTCAGAGACCGATATCAGCCGGCCCCGCAGATGGGCAGGAGCGAACTCTGACATCAGTGGCCAGCCGACGGAGTACTCGGCGCCAATCGCGACGCCCATCAGCAGCCGCACCACGAACAGCTGCCAGGCCGAGTCGACGAAGAACTGCGCGACCGATGCCAGACAGAAGAGCGCCATGTCCGCCTGGAACATGGGCTTACGGCCGTACTTGTCGGCGGCCCACCCGGCGAGCGGCGAGCCGACCAAGATGCCGATCAGAGCGGCCGCCGCGATCAAGCCCTCCCAGAGGTCCGAGAAGTTCAGTTCTTTGGAGATGGGGACGATCACCGTGCCGATGATCCCGAGGATGAAGCCGTCAATGAACATCCCGCCGATCAGGACGCCGACAAGCCTGATCATGAAGCGTCGCTTGAAGGCCGCGGAGGACCCGCCCAGATCGGCGGCGTTGTTCTTCACAGATGACACCGGTCACTCCTCATGGTTCGGACCCGGTGAATCAGGTTCTCGTTTGCGATGAGTGCGGAATATCTGATTACGCTACAGTTTCATCCCCGACTCCACCAGTACCCGCACTGGCCCCATGGCGGGGATGCCATTGCAGCGACCGCGACGGTGGCGACGCCAGACAGGAACCGAAATACGTTGCAGGTCAACCGGCGCCGGTCGGCGTGGCGGCTGACGATCTCATCAAGACCTGCCGA
>JBDTOB010000480.1:0-3107 GCA_039933435.1 Acidobacteriota bacterium
TTGAGGCCGCGGAGCACCCGCTTGGCGAGCGGAATGGCGGTCGGCGCCATGCTGAACTCGTCGAGACCGAGCCCGACCAGGAGCGGCAGCAGCCGGGGATCAGCGGCCATCTCGCCGCAGACCGACACCGGAATGCCCCGCCGCTTGCCCGCCCGGGCGACCTGCCGCAGCAGCCGCAGGATCGCGGGGTGCAGCGGTTCGTAGAGGCGGGAGACGCGATCGTCGGTCCGGTCCACGGCCAGGCAGTATTGAATCAGATCGTTGGTGCCGATGCTGAAGAAGTCGGCATGCTCGGCGAGCAGGTCGGCGGTCAGCGCCGCCGAGGGCACTTCGATCATCAGCCCGACCTGGACCGGCGGCGGCCCCTGGCCCCGATCGCGCAGCGCCACCGCGGCGCGCTCGACCGCGGCCCGCGCCAGCCGCAGCTCCTCGACCCCGGAGACGAACGGAAACATGATCCGCAGCGGACCGTGCGCGGCCGCGCGCAGCAGCGCCCGCAGCTGGGTCTGGAACATGTCGTCGATGGCCAGGCTGAGGCGGATGCCGCGGAGCCCCAGCGGCGCGCGCGCCGCATCCGGCTGCGCCGCGCCAGGGCCGAGCTGCGCCTGACTGAGGTCGAACGTCCGAATCGTGACCCGGCCCGGCGCCATGCTCTCGACCAGCCGCGCATAGGCCAGATACTGCGCCTCCTCGGTGAGGGCGCGCTCTCCGCCGCCGACCAGGAACTCGGATCGGAACAGCCCGATGCCTTCCGCGCCGCCGTCCCGCGCCCGCTCGGCGTCTTCGGGCGACTCGACGTTGGCCTCGAGGCGGATGCGGACGCCGTCGGCGGTCACCGGCGCCAGCCGGCGGTATTCGTCGAGCGACTGTTCGTAGGCGGCGCGGCGCTCCTGGCGGATGCGCACGTGGTCGAGCGTGGCCGTGTCGGGATCGACGAACACCTCGCCGGTGGCGCCGTCGACCGCGATCATGGCGCCGGGCATGATGCGGGCACTGGCGTCGCGCAGGCCGGCCACCGCCGGCACGTGGATCGATCGGGCCAGGATGGCACTGTGATAGGTCCAGCTGCCGGCGTCGGTCACCAGCCCGGCGAGCCGGCGGCCATCGAGCTGGGCCACCATCGACGGCGTCAGCTCGTCGGCCACCAGCACGAATGGGCCCTCCAGGTCGCGGAACAGCTCGTCCATCTGGTCGCCGCCGGCGCGCAGGTTCATCCTCAGGCGGCCGACGACGTCGCCGACGTCGCCCTTGCGCTCGCGGAGGTAGGCGTCCTCGGCCTGGTCGAACAGCGCCGAGATCTCGTCGAGGGCGCGCTCGAGGGCCGAGCCGGCATTGAGCCGTTCGCTGCGGATGATTTCCGCCGCCCGATCGATGAGCATGGCGTCGTCGAGCATCAGCAGCTGGGCGTCGAACAGGTAGGCGTGCTCGGCCCCGGCCGAGCCGGCGATGCGGTCGCGAATCTGCTGGATCTGCTGACGCGAGCGCTCGCGCGCGGACTGCAGCCGATCGAGCTCGCGGCCGACACCCGCGGCCGGCACCCGGAAGCGCAGCTCGCGGGTGCCGCGCTTGAGGACCAGCGCGCGCCCGACGCCGATGCCTGGAGAGACGCCGAGCCCGGTCAGTCGCATGACGCCTCGTCGAAGCCGCGCGCGATCAACGAGCAGATCGCGTCCGCCGCCGCCTGTTCGTCAGCCCCTTCGGTGGTGATGGTGATGCTGCTGCCCAGGGGGGCGGCGAGCAGCAGCAGGCCCATGATGCTCTTGCCGTCCACCTCCCGGCTGCCGCGCGACACCCGGACGCGGCAGGCGAATCCGCCGGCGAGGTGCACGAACCGCGCCGCGGCCCGGGCGTGAAGCCCCAGCGGATTGACGATGGCCGCGTCGCACGTGGTCATCACGCTTCTCCCTCCGGAGCCCGATCCTTGTCGGCGCGCAGCAGGTCGGAGGCGACCCAGATCGCGCTCCGGCCGTGCTCCTGAATCTCCCGCGCCAGCCCGGCCAGCGCCCCCTGGTGCTGCGCCCGCGCCAGCTTGATCAGCATCGGCAGGTTGACGCCGGTGATGACCTCGACGTGCGGGCCGACGAAGGTGACGCCGAGATTCGCCGGCGTGCCGCCGAACAGGTCGGTCAGAATCAGCACGTCGGCAGGCTCCGCCGCGGTGCCGCCGACAGCCGCGCCGACACGCTCGATCGCCAAGCCGATCTCCTCCCGCGCCCGATCGACGTCGTCGTGCCAGCCGATCGACACCGCGGCGCACTGCGGCACGTCGCCGACGATCATCTCGGCGGCGTTCAGGAGCTCGGCGGCCAGCTGGCCGTGGGTGACGACGACGACACCGAGTTTCATGATGTCTTCGCGGACGCGATCACGGGGTACTGCGCGGGTGTGTTCACGGATGGCTACTCGTTGGCGATATCGCGGTGCTTGACGCGCACCCGGACGCCGGGAATTCCGGAAAGGCCCTTCTTCAGCGCTTCCGCCATCGCCACCGAGCGATGCCGTCCGCCGGTGCAGCCGATGCCAATCGTCAGATAGCTCTTGCCCTCGGTGACGTATTGCGGCACCAGGAACTTGAGCAGGTTGAGCGTGTGGCCGAGAAACTCGTGGGTCACCGTCGAGCGATCGAGATAACGCACCACCTCGGCGTCCCGCCCGGTATGCGGCCGGAGCTCCGGCACGAAATGCGGGTTGGGCAGGAAGCGGACGTCGAACAGCAGGTCCGAATCGACCGGAATGCCGTGCTTGAAGCCGAAGCTGAGGACGGTGACCACCAGCTGCGCGCCCGGCGTCCGGCCGGCCGCGACCCCGGTGAAGGTGTGGCGGAGCTCGTGGACGGTCATCTCCGAGGTGTCGATGACGTGGTCGGCGAGCTTGCGGATCGGCAGCATCGCGCCGCGCTCTTCCCGGATCCCCTCGATCGCCGATCGGTCCGGCGACAGCGGGTGGGGGCGCCGGGTTTCGCTGAAGCGCCGCACCAGCGCCGGCTCCGCCGCCTCGAGGAAGATCAGGACCGGGTTGAGGTTGCGGCGGGCCTTGAGCTTGCGGTAGATGCCGGGAAACTCCTTGAGCATCCGCCCCTCGCGGACGTCGACGACGACCGCGGCGCG
>JBDTOB010000481.1:0-3103 GCA_039933435.1 Acidobacteriota bacterium
TGCCGTAGCCGCCGGTGCAGAGCAGCACCGCGTGCCCGGCGTGCCGCTCCATCTCACCGGTCACCAGGTTGCGGACGATGACGCCGCGGGCCTGGCCGTTGACGACGACGACGTCGAGCATCTCGCGCTGCGCGAAGGTGCGCACCGTCCCCTTGGCGACCTGGCGCATCATCGACTGGTAGGCCCCGAGCAGCAGCTGCTGGCCGGTCTGGCCGCGCGCGTAGAACGTCCGCGAGACCTGCGCGCCGCCGAACGAGCGGTTGTCGAGCAGGCCGCCGTACTCGCGGGCGAACGGCACCCCCTGGGCGACGCACTGATCGATGATGTTGACGCTCAGCTGGGCCAGGCGGTAGACGTTGGCCTCGCGCGACCGGTAGTCGCCCCCCTTGACGGTGTCGTAGAACAGTCGCTGGACGCTGTCGCCGTCGTTCTGGTAGTTCTTGGCGGCGTTGATGCCCCCCTGCGCGGCGATGCTGTGGGCGCGGCGGGGGCTGTCCTGGATGCAGAAGCTCAGCACGTTGTAGCCGAGCTCGCCGAGGGTGGAGGCCGCCGAGGCCCCCGCCAGCCCGGTGCCGACGACGATGATCGTGTACTTGCGGCGGTTGGCCGGGTTGACCAGCTTCGAGTCGAAGCGATGGCGGTCCCATTTCTCTGCGAGCGGGCCGCCGGGAATCTTGGGGTCAAGCATAGGTTCGCTAGGGTGACGGAAGACGTTATTGACTCAGATAGACCCAGATCGGAATGACCGCCAGCCCGACGCCGATGAGCACCGCGAAGACGACCCCCCAGATGGTGAGACGCCGCGTGTAGACCGGATGATCCAGCCCGATCGACTGGAAACCGCTGGCGATCCCGTGCCGCAGGTGCAGCCCGACGAGCAGCGTGGCGACGACATACAGCGCCACCCAGCCCGGGTGGCTGAAGACCTCGAACTCGGTCCGCGCCAGGTCGCGGATGGCGACCTCGTCGCCGGTCTCGTAGTAGCTGCCGAAGCGGAACTGCCAGATGTGAATCGCGAGAAAGACGAAGATCACCAGCCCCGACCAGATCATCGTCGACGAGGCGACGCTCTTACGGCTGGTGTGCCCGGCGCGTGCCTTCTTCGCATAGCGCGTCGGCCGCGCCGCGGTGTTGGCCAGGTAGTTGCGAATCGCCTTGTAAACGTGCACCAGAAAAATGGCCAGCAGCCCGGCCTCGACCGGCAGCAGCAGCGGGTTGGAGATGAGCAGGTGCGAGTATTCGTTGAAGGTATCCGGACCGGCGAAGATCAGCACGTTACCCGCCAGATGCAGCAGCATGTAGGCGAAGAGCGCGAGGCCGGTGAGACCGATCAGCAGCTTGGTGCCGACCGACGACGAGAACACACGACGAAAAGTCGACATTAAAGCTGCCCCCGGATCCCGTCAATTGTATGACGGATCCCGCCGCGCCCATCGCCGCCACCGGCGGCGCTTGATTCGATCGCCCGGCCCGGCACATGATTTACCGGCGCTCGCGGGCGGCTCCCGGGCGGCGAGCGGCGGCGTGTCAGCGGGATTCAGGGTCAGGTCCGCACGGATGAAAATTCACGAATATCAGGCCAAGGCCATCCTCAAGCGCTACGGCGTGCCGGTGCCGGAGGGGGAGATGATCGTCGACCGGGCCGAGGCCGCCCGCGTCGCCACCAGCCTCGGCGGCGGCACCGTGGTCGTCAAGGCGCAGATCCATGCCGGCGGGCGCGGCAAGGGGGGCGGCGTCAAGGTCGTCAAAGGGCCCGAGGAGGCCGCCAGGGCCGCGACGGCGATGATGGGCATGCAGCTCGTGACCCATCAGACCGGGCCGGCCGGCCAGAAGGTGCAGCGGCTGCTGGTCGAACAGGGCCTCCGCATCAAGCGCGAGCTCTACCTCGGCATCGTTATCGACCGATCCACGGAGCGGCCGGTGCTGATGATGAGCACCGACGGCGGGGTCGAGATCGAGAAGGTTGCCGAGGAGACGCCCGAGCGCATCTTCAAGGAGTTCATCCACCCGGGCGCCGGCCTGCAGCCGTTCCAGGCCCGCAAGCTGGCGTTTGCGCTCGGCCTGACGGGGTCTCAGGTCTCCCAGGCCGTGAAGGTCATGGCGGCGGTGTACGACGCCTTTGTCGCCACCGACGCCTCGCTGATCGAGATCAACCCGCTGATCGTCACCGAGGAGGGGAACGTCCTGGCGCTCGATGCCAAGATGACGTTCGACGACAATGCGCTCTTCCGGCATCCCGAGTTCCGGGAGCTGCGCGACGTCGCCGAGGAAGACCCGCTCGAGGTCGAGGCCTCGAAGTTCTCGCTCAACTACATCAAGCTCGACGGCACCATCGGCTGCATGGTCAACGGCGCCGGGCTCGCCATGGCGACGATGGACATCATCAAGCTGGCGGGAGGGGAGCCGGCGAACTTCCTCGACGTCGGCGGCGGCGCCAACGCCGATCAGATTCGCAATGCCTTCCAGATCCTGATGTCGGACACCAGCGTCAAGGCCGTCCTCATCAACATCTTTGGTGGCATCCTGCGCTGCGACGTCCTCGCCGAGGGGGTGATTGCCGCGGTCACCGGGCTGGGCGTCACCGTGCCGATTGTCATCCGTATGGAAGGCACCAACGTCGAGCAGGGCAAGCAGATGCTCCAGGGCAGCGGGCTCAATTTCGCCACCGCCGACACCATGAGCGAGGCGGCCGACAAGGTCGTCGCGCTCGGGCGGTAGCGCGCGTCTTCCGTCAGCACACAGGTTAAGCACACCATGGCCGTACTCATCGACAAGAGCACCAGGCTCATCGTTCAGGGGCTCACCGGACGGGAGGGCACCTTCCACGCCAAGCAGGCCGCGGCCTACGGGACGCAGGTCGTCGGCGGGGTCACGCCCGGCAAAGGAGGCACCATCCACGAGGGCTTCCCGGTCTTCAACACCGTGGCCGACGCGGTGCGCGAGACCGGCGCGAACGCGACGGTGATCTTCGTGCCGCCGCCCTTTGCCGCCGACGCCATCATGGAGGCCGCGGACGCCGGGGTGCCGCTGGCCGTCTGCATCACCGAGGGCATCCCGACGCTCGACATGATGCGGGCGCTGACCGTGGTGCGCGGCAGCAAGA
>JBDTOB010000482.1:0-3097 GCA_039933435.1 Acidobacteriota bacterium
TGCGCGCCACCCTGCACGATTACCGGCAGTGGAGCGCCGGTCCCTATTCGTTCCGCCGCGTGGACCTCGCCGCCGAGCAGTACGTGCCGTTCCTGAAGCGGACGCGGGTGGTGTATCTCGGGCTGCATGCGTCGACCACCACTCCCGCCCGCGGTGCGGCCGTGCCCTTCTTCCTGATGCCGGAAGTCGGCGGGCAGGTTCTGCGCGGCTACGACCTCTACCGCTTCCGCAACCGCCACTCCGTCGTCGTGACCGCCGAGTACCGATGGACGATTCGCAACTATCTCGACGGGGCCGTTTTTTATGATGCGGGCAAGGCGGTAGCGGAGCGCCGTGACCTGGACGTGAGCGGTCTGCACGGCTCATTCGGCGCGGGCATCAGCCTGCACGGCCCGCGCTCGACGGCGCTGCGTCTCGAGGTGGCGAGGAGCCGGGAAGGCACGCACTTCATCGTGTCGTTCAGGCCGGTGGGCGGCTAGCGCCCCGCGTCCCTTCCACCGTGAGTCCGAATCCGAGGTGCGCGAACGGCACGGCCCGTGCCGCGGGGCGGTATCGCGCTTGCAGTCTTCCGCACCAGGAGGATTGATAATGATGTGACGCTGCCGTCTGAGCCGGACGCCAAGGAGAAGGCCGAGATCAAGCGCCTCTCCGGGCTGAACGGCGCCGCCTTCGATCGCGCCTACATGGCGATCATGGTGGCGGATCACAACAAGGACGTCTCGGAGTTCCAGCGCGCCTCGACCACGGCGAAGAACGCCGACCTCAAGGCGTGGGCCGGCAAGACCCTGCCGACGCTGAAGGAGCACCAGCAGCCGGGCCACGCCACCGACAAGCCGGAGTCACCGTCCGGACGGAAGTAGCCATCCGGCAGAGGTGATCGCGCCGACAGCCGGGAGGCGGGGCGGCCGTTCCCCCGGCGTCACTGCCGTCCCGAACGCCGCCGCGGGCTCGCGGGATGGTACTATCCGTCGGATGACTACCGACGCTCCGGCGGGGGCATGGCTGTTCCGGTATCGCTCGTCGCTGCCGGTGCCGCTGGCGCTGATCCTGCTCCTCGTCCGGACAGGACAGGTCGGCGCCTCGTGGGTGCTGGTGGCCGGTCCGCTGCTCGTCCTGCTCGGCGAAGGCGTGCGGCTCTGGGGCGTCCGGCACATCGGCGCCATCTCCCGGACCCGCACTACCCGTTACGGTCCCCTCATCACCGGCGGTCCCTTCGGCATCGTCCGCAACCCGCTCTACGTGGGCAACTGGTTCCTGTGGACCGGGTTCGCGGTGTGGTCGGGGCTGCTGTGGATGTTGCCGATCGCGTGGGTGATCTTTGCCGTCCAGTACCGGGCGATCGCGCGCTGGGAAGGGGAGTTCATCCGGAGCATCTATCGCGAGACCTACGACGCGTATGCGCGTGAGGTGAAAGCGTGGGTGCCGCGCTGGCCGCCTTTCCCCGCAGCCGCCGGTGCGACACGCCATCCCTGGGGAGATGTCTTCTTCAGCGAGCGCGGCACGCTCCTGGCCGCGGCGGCGATGTCCGCCCTCCTCATCGCCAAACACCGTTTTCTGGGATAGGGGCCGCGGGCGTCTTGCCGACAGGGGACGTTCGCGGTGAGCGCGACTCTTCATCCACGGATGCGACGGACGAGCACGGATGGACACGGAGTCGTCGAACCCCGGCTGGCCGCGGCGCGATGCGCCGCGGAGAGAGTCGGCCGCGGACCGGCGAACACCCTCGCCGCCCGACCGGTGCTCGCCGGTCCGCGACCGACTCTCTCCCGCCGGAGACGCGAAGCGCCCCGGCGGCCAGCCCGCGTGGTAGCGGTCGCGTATGCGTGGGACTGCGCGTGACCCCTCTGTGAGTGTCCGTGCTCGTCCGTGGCGTCCGTGTATCTGGGGCCCCGGCGGCGGCGTGACCGTGAAATGCCGCGAGTGATGGACCGCTAGCTCAGAATCTCTTCCAGGATCAGCCGGACGGCGTCCACGGCCTCGTCGTGCGTGGCCGCGGTCCGTGCGGCGCGCGCCAGCCGGTCCGCGGCCTCACGTCCCGGCAGGTGCACCACCCCTTCGGTGAGCGGCCGCAGAATCATGCCGGCGCCGGCGGTGAAGTTCGTGGCCGGGTCGATCAGCACGAAGCTGCCGGTGGTGCGGTTGCGAGCGTAGGGATCGAAGGCGAGGGCCCGCGACGTCGAGACCGTCACAGTGCCGATCTGATTGAGCTCCAGCGCGGCGTCGACCTGCGCGGTGACCGTTCGCGTCGCGTGCTTGAGGACGTAGGCCCGCTTCGGGTCGAGGGCCCGCTCGTCCATCCAGACCATCTGCGCCGAGAAGCGGCTGGCGATGTCGACGGCGCCGGTGGCCAGCAGGTCGCCGCGGCTGACGTCGAGCTCGTGTTCGAGCACCAGCGTCACCGACATCGGCGCGAACGCCACCTCGAGGTCGCCCTCCCAGGTGACGATGCGCTTGACGGTGGAGGTGCGGCCGCCGGGCCAGACGCTGATCGGATCGCCGGGACGAATCGTGCCCGAGGCGATCTGTCCGGCATAGCCGCGGAAGCTGTCGTCGGGCCGGACCGCGAGCTGCACCGGGAGGCGGAACGGCGCGATCGCCGCGTCGCTCCCGATCTCCACGGTCTCGAGATACGCCAGCAGGCTGGCGCCGGTGAACCACGGCGTCCGCGGGCTGCGGCTGATGACGTTGTCGCCGTGCAGCGCGCTGAGCGGAATGGCGTGCAGCGCCGCGCCGTCGAGCATCCCGGCGAAGTCGGCGCAGGTGGCTTCGAAGACGCCGCGGTCGAAATCCACCAGGTCCATCTTGTTCACCGCCAGGACGAAGCTCGAGATGCCGAGCATCCGGGCGATGGCGGCGTGGCGGCGGGTCTGCTCGCGCACGCCGTGGCGGGCGTCGACCAGCAGAATCGCGACGTCGGCGGTCGAGGCGCCGGTGGCCATGTTGCGGGTGTACTGCTCGTGGCCGGGGGTGTCGGCCAGGATCCACTTGCGCCGCGCGGTGGCGAAATAGCGATAGGCGACGTCGATGGTGATCCCCTGTTCGCGCTCGGCCTTGAGGCCGTCGGTGAACAGCGAGAAGTCGATCGGCCCGGCGGTGC
>JBDTOB010000483.1:0-3095 GCA_039933435.1 Acidobacteriota bacterium
AGGAGCGAGACTTTTTCGCCGGTCCGGCCGAGGGTGCGATACGGCATCTCCCCCTGGGCCGGGGCGGCGTCGACGCGGGACGCAAGCGCCCCGGCGACCGTGAGTTCGAGAAAAGTGCGGCGGCTCAGCATCGGTCTCCTGCTTTCCCGGCCGCGCGGACGGCGTCAGCGGCCTGACGGATGGTACTCGGATCGGAGGGCCGCGCGCACGGCGCGGCGCTGACTGACGGCTGAGCTCTCCTGTTTTGCCATGACGATTGCGGTACGACTGCTGCACCGCACCGCCTCGCCGCGCCCACGGATGGGCCTGGCGGCGAATCGCCTCGAGCGACGTTGCCGTTCCGGTACACTGAACGGGAACAATGTTCGGAGGACACATGAAGACCAGAGGATACGCGGCGCGGGCCAGTGACACGCCCCTTGCGCCGTTCGAATTCGAGCGACGGTCGCCCGGAGAGCGCGACGTCCACATCTCGATCGACTTCTGCGGCATCTGCCACTCGGACATCCACACGGCGAGGAACGAATGGGGGGGCACGCCGTATCCCTGCGTGCCGGGGCACGAGATCATCGGCCGGGTCGTCAAGACCGGCAAGGCGGTGACCCGATTCAAGGAAGGCCAGCGCGTCGGCGTCGGCTGCTTCGTCAATTCGTGCGGTACCTGCGCGAACTGCAGGGCCGGGCGGGAGAATACTGCCAGAACGGCTTTACGATGACCTACGGCAGCCTCGATGCGGACGGCAAGACGCCGACCTTCGGCGGCTACTCCCAAGAAATCGTGGTGGACGAACGCTTCGTGCTGACCGTGCCCGAGGGGCTGGACTCGGCCGCCGCCGCGCCGCTGCTCTGCGCCGGGATCACCACCTACTCTTCGCTGAAGGACGTCGGCCTCACCAAAGGATCGCGGGTCGCGGTGATGGGCCTCGGCGGCCTCGGCCACATGGGTGTGAAGCTGGCCGCCTCCTTCGGTGCGGAGGTGACGGTGCTGAGCCGATCGCCCGAGAAGGAGGCGGACGCCCGGCGGCTGGGCGCCACCGAGTTCGTCCTCACCAATCAGCCAGGGGCCTTCGACACGCTGGCGGGGCGCTACGACGCGATTCTCGACACCATTTCCGCCAGGCACGATCTCAACGGGCCGCTCAATGCGCTCAAGATGCGCGGCACGCTGATTCTCGTCGGCGCCTCTCCCGAGAATCTCGAGTTCAGCCCGTTCCCGCTCATCTTCGGTAACCGCAAGATCAGCGGCTCGCTGGTCGGCGGCATCCCCGAGACCCAGGAAATGCTGGACCACTGCGGCAAGCATGGCATTACCAGCGACATCGAGATGATCAGCCCCGACGCCATCAACGCTGCCTACGAGCGCACCCTCAAAGGGGACGTGAAATACCGGTTCGTGATCGACTGCTCGAAGTTCTGATCGGCAGGGGGCTCAATGGCTCCCCTCCTCCCGCTCGTCCGAGCGGAACAGCGAGGCCGGCAGGCCCTCCTGGTTCACGAGATTCGCGGCAGGATTGTAGTCCCACGCATAGCGGACCGACTGCGGGTCGGCCAGCCCGGGGCTCGAGACCAGGACGGTGGCGCCGCGAATCTGCCCGGTGGCGGGCACGTAGATGCCGTCCGCACCCGCCACTTCGAATCCGGTGACGGGGCCGCCGCCGCGTGTCGCCAGGCCCGACGCCGCGTGGTCGAACCACACGCGAATCCCCTCCGGTTCACGCGTCGACTGGCGGTAGAGCGGGCTCGCGCCGCGCTCCTGTGCCAGCATCGCCAGCCGTCGTCCGACCTCCTGCTTGTTGGTCGGATGGATATTGGTGGGATTGCCGATGTCGGTGATGACGACGACGCCGGTGTGGGCGAGGGCGGTGGCCTTGATTTGTCCTTCCTGGACGCGCATCCAGTGGCCGTTCTTGACCGCGTTGCCATAGTTGGCGAGCTGCACCCAGTAGACGGGGAAGTCCCCCTGCGCGAACGCCCGCCGCCAGTCGGCGACCAGGGTCATGAGCGCGTCTCCATAAATCTGTCCCTGGGCGCGGCCGGCCTCCGTTTCTCCCTGGTACCACAACGCCCCTTTGATCGTGTACTTGACCAGCGGCGCGATCATCCCGTTGTAGAGCGTGGTCGGCTCGTGGGGATGCCCGGGGCCGAGCGGCGGCGCGGGGCGGGCGCCAGTCGAGCCGTCGGTCTCCCACTTCCGCAGTGCCTCTTCGTGGCGGCTCAGGTTCGCCGGATACTGCAGGATGGCGCGCTGCCAGTAGGTCAGGAAGGGCTCGAGGCGGGCGTCGCCCATCAGCGAAGGCCCGCTGATCCATGAGGCAATCGGGGTCCCGCCCCACGACGAATGGATCAGCCCCATCGGCACCTTGAGGTCGTGCTGCATCTGCCGGCCGAAGAAGTAGAGGACCGCCGAGAACTCCCCGACCGTCTCCGCGGATGCGATCACCCAGCGGGCGTCGACGTCCTCCACCGGCACCGCCGAGCCCTTGCGCGGCACATCGAACAGCCGGATCTGCGGCGAGGTCGCCGCGGCGATCTCGGCGTCCGCATTGTCGGAGCGGCGGACGGTCCACTGCATGTTGGACTGCCCGGATCCCACCCAGACGTCGCCGACCAGGACGTCCGTCACGGTGATGGTGTTGACGCCGCTGATGGTCATCGCGGCGGCCGGCCCCGCGGTCAGCGGCTGCAGCCAGACCTCCCAGCGGCCCGAGGCGTCGGTGACGGTGGTCAGGGTCTGGCCGCGGAAGGCGACGCGCACGGCCTCGCCAGGCGCCGCCTTGCCGAAGATCCGCGCCGGCATGTCGCGCTGCAGCACCATGTGGTCGCTGATGATCCCTGGCAGCCGGACGTCCGCGGACGCGGTGCCGGCGAGAGAGACGAGCAACACGAGGGCGGCGGGAAGCGGCAGTCTCAGCATGGCAGCATTCTAGTGCGGCGCGACCATCAGGGTGATCGCCGACGCGCGCGCCCCGGAGCGATAGACCCGCTCGGTGGCCGTGTGGAAATCCGCCGGCGAGGCCGTGGGGATGTTCATGAACACCTGGGGGTTGCGGTCGACCAGCGGGAACCACGAGCTCTGCACCTGGACCATGATGCGGT
>JBDTOB010000484.1:0-3091 GCA_039933435.1 Acidobacteriota bacterium
CGCGGCGGCGTCGAGCGTCTCCCAGATCCCGCCGGCGTCGCGCGGCTCGCGGCCGGCATCGAGCGCGGCCGCGATCGCCGCCAGCCCGTCGCCGAGCGTCGCCGACACCGTCACCAGGGCCTGGTGGTCGTCGCGCTCGAGGCGCCGCTGGTGAGTCGCCAGGCCCGCCAGGCTGGCGCGAATCCGTTCGGCCTCGTCGAGTAGCGCCTGAAAGACGAGCACGTCCGCCGACCGGGCGAAGGGCTGAGGGTCCACCAGCGGCGACGCGGTGGCGGCAAAGGTGTGGGGCTCGGGCGCGGCATCGATGCCCTGCGGAATTGCCGCCGCGTATGCCGCCAGGCTGCGAAACGCCGCCGCCAGGCTCTCCCGTTCGGCGCGAAAGCGGCGCAGCGGCCAGATCATGACGACCAGCAGGGTCTGGATCAGCCCGCCGCCGAACACCAGGGCGGCGCGGCCGCCCGCGCTTTCCAGGTCGGTGGCAAATCCGCCGGCAATGAGGACGGCGACAATCGACTGCAGCCCCACGAACGTGGCCGAGGGGCCGAGCGCCACCATCAGGCCGCCGCCGAAGCCCCACGCCGCGGCGATGGCGATCGCGGCACCGTCCAGGTGGCCGGCCAGCGAACCCACGAACACCGAGAGCGCCATGCCTGCAGCGGCAAAGAGCATGACCGCGGCACGGCTCCGGTACGCGCCCTGGAAGGAGCCGAAGCCCACCGAGACCGCGCCGATGGCGCCGAACGCGCCAATCACCGGCTGGTGGATCGCGAGGCCGAGCAGCAGCGGAATCGCCACTCCCAGCGTGCAGCGCAGCGCCGCGGTCCCTTCGAACTGGGACCAGTCGACGACGACCGCGGCGCCGACGATGCGTCTGTAGGTGCCGCTCATGACCTGCCGGTCAGTCCGTGGGTGAATGCCGTTCGCCTAGTAGTGAATAACCAGCAGCGACACCGCCTGCCGCGGCAGCGTCAGCCGCAGCCGCAGGCGCCCGGCGGCGGTCGCCACCGGCGCCGGCTGTCCCTGGACCTGCAGGCGCCCCGCCTGGCGCAGCGCCGCGGCCAATGCCGCCGCCGGGGGCTGCGGCGCGCCGGCGCGCTTCCACGCGTCGTAGGCGTTGCTGTGAGTACTGTCGATGCGGTACTCCGTGACCAGCGGCCGCCCGTCCGGCACTCCCGCGACCGTCACCTCGACGTCGGCCGCAGGCGCGGCCACATCGTCGTCATGGTAATTCCACACCAGCACGCGGATGTCGCGTCCGCTGCGGCTGGCGAGCGCGTTGATGTCCGGCTCGCCCCGCACTCCGGCCTCGCGGATGTCCTCGAGCGGCGGCGCGCCGCTGCTGACGACCGTCAGGCGGTTCCCGCGCATCATGCCCAGCATCCGGAAGACGTTCAGCACCGGCTTGTCGATGCCGTTGGTCGCCAGGTCGCGGAAGCCGGCGAAGAACGGCTGCCCTTCGAACTCGAACGCCCAGGTCACCGCCCCACGCAGGTTGACGCCGTAGGCGTCAGCCAGCTCGAACGTCCGCGCGATCTGGGCGGCGGTGTAGCTCGAGTACACCGTGCCGTTGCGATACGCGTTCTCCGGATTGGTCCGCACCGAGCAGGCCGCGCACCCTTCAGGGTCGGACTCTCCGAGGATGATCGGCATGCTGCGCAGCTCAGGAAACGACGCCACGATCTCGAAGCCGTTGGCGATCGCCTTCAGCTGGCTGCTGATCCCCATCCGGACGTGGCCGTCGACGACGCGCGGGGATCCCTTGGCGTGGAAGGTGACGTAGTCGAGCGGCGCGCCGATGCCGCCGGTGGCGGCGTTTCGACCGCGCAGGCAGTGTTCGAGAAAGTCGCGCAGGAACTGCTGCGGGCGCGGTCCGTTGGGACCGGTGACGGTGGGGCCGCCGATGCGGGCGCGCGGCAGCGCGCGGCGGAGCCCGTCGGCCGCGAAGTCGTAGAGCCGCAGATAGTCGTCGACGCTCCCGTGCCAGTAGCCGATATCCGGCTCGTTCCAAACTTCCCAGTACCAGCTCTCGACCTCGCGCCGGCCGTAGCGCTCGACCGAGTGGCGCGCCCACTGGAAGACCAGCTCGCGCCATTTGTCGTAGTCCTTCGGCGGATAGGTCCAGCCGGTGTAGATGCGGCCGTAGTCGGCGCCCGGCACCCAGTCGTGGCGATAGGGCACCGGCCTGGTGGAGAGCGCCTCCGGCATGAACCCGATCTCGACGATCGGCTTCATCTTCCGTTCGACCAGGGTGTCGAAGATGCGGTCCACGATCCTCCAGTCGTAGACCGGGCGGCCGTCGGCATCCTCGGTGTAGGCGTTGGTCGAACCCCACTTGAGCCCGGGGCTGCCATCGCCGCTGGTCAGCAGGTTGTGGACCCGCACGAACACCGGAGCGGGGGCGAGCGCGGCGAGCTCCGAGAGCAGCGCCCGGCCGTCCGTCATGTAGGTGTAGTTGGGCTCGTCGTATCCGAAGAACGCCCACATCGTCGTCATCGGGCCGAGGCTGCGGCCGGCATCGATCTGGATGGCCACCGGCGCGCGGGCGGCGGTGCGTGGCGATGCGGCGACCACCACGACGGCAAGGAGGGCAAGGAGGAGGCGACGGGGCGGGGCGGACAGCATCAGGCGAATTGTAGGGCGAAAAGAAATCGGCCGCGCGGGCGTGCCGCGCGGCCGAATGAGTACCGGAGACGCCGGAAGAATTACAGCTGTTCCTTGTGGAGCACTTCCTGGACCGGCTCCTTCTTCTTGCCGCCCAGCCCCTGAATCTGGATCACCGGACCGGCGGGCTCCTCCTTGAGGACGTGCTGGCGGTAGAGCGTCGCCATCCGCTCGTTCTCCTCGGCCTTCTTGCGCGCCTCGGCCTTGGCCCGCATCTTCTCCTCGCGGGCGGTCTTGGCGATGCCCTGATCGTCGAGGTCGTGCTGGATGCCGACCGCGACCGCCTCGGCATCGAGCACCAGCGAGTGGTCGCTCGAGGCCAGCGCGACGTTCTTGCCGCCGGCGATGATCTCGTGGCGGCCGTGCTCCTCGTACCACTTCGTGAGCGTCGCCGTCATGTGCATCTTCTCGATGATGTTCCGCCAGCCGA
>JBDTOB010000485.1:0-3086 GCA_039933435.1 Acidobacteriota bacterium
GAACCCCGAACCCGGAACCTGAACCCCGAACCCCGAACCCGGAACCCGGAACCTCCGGCTCATGCCAGCAATGCGTTCCGGCAATAGTCCACAGATTTGGCAATCTCGGTCATGCGGTCGGAGCCCTGCGGGACCGGGTATTCGAATTCGATCGTCGCCTGGATCGGCCACTTGTTGTCGCGAATGACCTGCAGCACCTCGGTGATCGGAGTATCCCCCTTGCCGAACGGCACGTTGGCGTCGGCGAAGGTCTTGTCCTTGACGTGGACGTGGGTGATGCGGTCGTGATGCTGCTTCAAAAACGGCACCGGTGAGGTCTTGTTGCCGCCGATGAAATGGCCGATGTCGAGATTGGCGCCGTTGTGCTTCGCGTAGGTGAACGCCTGCTCCCAGATGGCCGGCGTCATGGTGGCGTGGCCGTGGAAGCCGATCATGATCCCGTGCTTGTCGGCGAACTGTCCGAGGCGCTTGGAGGCTGCCACCTGATCCACCGGCAGTTCGCACGAGATTGCCCCGGCCCCGACCGACTTGGCGAGCTCGAACGCATAGTCGAGCACCTCATCGGAGAAGGCGAGGATGTTGTCGAACTTCAGGATCTGAATGAGGACGCCGGCGTCTTCGTACTTCTTCCGGAAGTCCCTGGCTTTGGCGAGCGGCGCCGAGGTCCGCCACTTGCTGAGATCGGCCGCGGCGGTCTTGCGTGCCGCCAGCTGCTCGGGCGTCTGCTGGCCTCGTCCGCCGCCGGCGAACAGCGCCTGCGGCACGCCCATGAACAGCTCCACCGGCTGCGAGCGCAGCTCCACGGCGCTGACGTTGAGCTTGAGGCAGCCGTCGAGGACCTCGTCGCCGCTCATCAGGTTGTTGCCGAAGTCGTAGGGAACGTTCAGGCCGATCTGCACCCCGTTCACCTTCGAGTCCGGTTTCGCGGCCGCGGCCGCGATGGCCGCGAACGGCCGTCCCGCGAGGCCGGCGGCCGGCAGGGTGGCGAGCGCCAGTTTTCCCAGTTCACGTCTCGTGTACAACATGATGTCTCCTCGGCAACAGTGAATCGGGCGCGCCCGCGGCGCGCTACTTATTGAGTACGAACGCGGCGAGCGAATTGCCGGCGGCCACGACGACGTACTGGAGGCCGTCGAGCTCGTAGGTAATCGGCCCGTTGCTCACCGCGCTGGGGAGCCGCGAGGCCCACAGAAAGTCGCCCGTGGTGGCATTGAGGGCCGTGAAGCCGGCCGAGCCCCCGGTGAAGAGGACGTTGCCGGCGGTGGTCAGAATACCCGAGCGGCCGCCGCTCTCCCACGGATGGCTCCAGCGGATCTTGCCGGTCCGGTAGTCGATCGCCTGGACCATCGATTCGGACCAGCCGCCGCGGTCGGTGCCGCCCCAGCCGGCGGGCATGTCGCCGGGGTCGTAGAGATAGAAGACGCTGTAGGACCGGGTGGCGTTGACGTAGAAGAGCCCGGTCTTCGGGCTGAAGGACGGCGGATACCAGTTGGTGCCGCCGCCGGCGTTCGGCGAGACCAGCGCTCCCGCGACCTGCGGCCGTTTCTCGGGACTGGGAATCGGCTGGCCGCGCTTGTCGTAGCCGAGCGACCAGTTGGTCTTGACGAACTCGGTCGAGACGATGGCCTTGCCGTTGGTGCGGTCGAGGAGGAAGAAGTGGCCGTTGCGCGCCGCCTGCGCCAGCAGCTTGCGCGGCTGGCCGGCGATGGTGCCGTCGATGAGCACCGCCGTCTCGTTGCCGTCCCAGTCGTGGGTGTCGTGCGGCGACGACTGGAAATACCAGACCATCTTGCCGGTGTCGGCGTTGAGCGCGACGATCGACGCGGTGAAAAGATTATCTCCCCGACGGTTCTTCTCGGCCATGACCGGCTGGGGATTGCCGGTGGTGACGTAGATCAGGTTCAGCCCCGGGTCGTAGGTCACCGGCTGCCAGGTCATGCCGCCGCCGTGCCGCGCCGCCTCGACGTTGGGCCAGGTGTCGGATCCCGGCTCGTCGGCGCTCTGCGGCACCGAGTACCAGCGCCACTGGCGCTCGCCGTTGGCCGGGTCGTGGGCCTCGAGGTAGCCGGGGTTGTCCATGTCGTCGCCGCTGACGCCGGTGATGACGTGGTTGCCGATCACGACGGGCGCCACCGAGCCGTAATAGAACTGCTCGAGGTTGCAGATTTCCTTGTTCCAGCGCTCCTTGCCGTTCCTGATGTCGAGCGCGACCAGGTGGCAGTCGGGGGTCTCGAAGTAGACGGTCTCGCCGAGCGCGCCCATGCCGCGGTTGGAGAGGTGGTTGCCCCCCTTCGACGCCCAGACGTAGTGCCAGAGCTCGCGCCCGGTCCGCGCCTCGATCGCATAGGCATTGTCCTGGGTGGAAAGATAGAGCACGCCGTCGATCATCAGCGGCGTTGCCTTGACCGACAGGACCGGGCCGGTGAGGTTGCGGATCCACGCCAGGCTCAGCGCCTTGACGTTGGCGTCCGTGATCAGGGCGAGCGGGCTGTAGCGGCGGCCCGAGTAGTCGCCGTTGTAGGTCGGCCAGCTGTCGGTGCCCGGGGTCAGGAGCTTCGCGGGATCGAGGCCGCGTTGTTGCGCCAACCCTCCCGCCGCCGCGAGGCACAGCAGCGTCGTCGTCAGCCAGAACCGCTTCACTTCATCTTCTCCAGGTAAGCCACCAGGTCGTGCATCTGCGTGTCGGTGATGCGATCGAGCAGGTCGTGGTGCGCCTGCAGCGGGTCGCGCTTGGCGATCTTCAGGCCGGGGACGCGGCGGACCACATGGGTCGCGCCGGACTCGTCCTTGAGAGTGACGAAGAGGTCGTCCATGTCGACGAGCGTGCCAGACAGTGCCGGGCCGGACGCCGGGGTCAGCGTCACGGTGACCTCGGTCGCGCCGGCGCCGCCGCGGCCGCGCCCGCCGCGGCCGCCGGGAAACAGCATCCGCTGCTGCAGCTCGACCGGTCCGAGCCGGGTGCCGATCCCGTCCAGGCTGAGCGCGGTTGCCGTATGACAGGTCGCGCACTGGCCGCCGCCGTTGAAATAGACCGCTCCCGCGGCGGCGTCGCCGACCAGGATGTCTCCCTCGGTAAAGGCGTCGGA
>JBDTOB010000486.1:0-3084 GCA_039933435.1 Acidobacteriota bacterium
TGCCCCGCCGGGGATCGAGCTCCACGGCACCGCGACCTTTCAGGGCAGGCCGCTGGCCGACGCGGTGGTGTGGATTGAGGCGCCGCAACGTCCCACGCAGCCCCGCCCCGCGGCGGTGCTCGATCAGCGCAACCTGAAGTTCTCCCCCCACGTCCTCGCGGTGCAGGTCGGCACCACGGTAGCCTTCCCCAATCATGACCGCGTCTTTCACGACGTCTTCTCGTTCCGCGACGGCAAGCGGTTCGAGCTCGGCCTCTACCCGGTCGGCGCCGTCAGGTACGTGCCCTTCGACCGGCCCGGCCTGAGCCGGGTCTTCTGCAACATCCATCCAGGGATGGCAGCCTATGTCCTGGCGGTCGAGAGCCCCTACTTCGCGGTCTCGGATCGCGACGGCCGCTTCGCGCTGCCGGAGCTGCCGGCGGGCGCGTTCCCGTATCATGCCTGGCGTCCGGGCGGTGCCACCCTCGAGGGCACCGTGGACGTCCAGCCGGGCGCGCGGCTGGACGTGCAGTGGCGCTGAGGCATGCCGCGGCGGCGCTCCTCGCCGCCCTGGCGTCGGCGCCGGCCGCCGCCCAGTCGATCACCGCTGAGGCCGACGCCACCGCCGGGACCTCGACGGAGAACGTCCGGGCGCTGGCGACGCAGGCCCGGATCTTCGGCGGCACCGCGTCCGACTGGCGCTTCTTCGCCGAGGCCACCTGGGCCGGCAGCCAGGGCCAGGAATCCGACGCCTTCGCGGCCGCCTATCCCTACGAAGGCGGGGTCAGGCCGATGGAGGTCTACGGCGAAAAGCTCTTCAGGCCTGGCGGCTACCTGTTCGGGCTTCGAACCGGGCGCTATCGCACGCCGTTCGGGCTCTCGTCGCGCGGCGACCACAGCTACAACGGCTTCGTGCGCGCCCCGCTCATCCGCTACGGTCATCGCTTCGCGCTGTCGAACACCTGGATGGAGAAGGGCCTCGACGTCATCGCCGGCTCGCCGCGCCTCTATGTGGAGGCCAGCGTCGGGGCGCCGAGCGACGAAGGCGAGCTGCTGCGGCGGCCCGGCGCCGACGCCTCGATCCGCGTCCAGGGGTTCTATAAATCGTTGATCGTCGGCGCCAGCCGGATCCACACCGGCCGCGATCGCGAGCTGGGCGGATTTGCCACGGGGCGCACGGTCTTCAGCGGCGCGGACGCGCGCTGGACGTGGCGCGGCGCGCAGGTGCGCGGTGAATGGATCTCGGGCCGGCCGTTCACCGGCGTCCGCACCACCGGCGGCTACCTCGACGTCCTGCTCCACCTGCGCGTCTTCGACTTCATCACCCCGGTCGCCAGAATCGAGCGGCTGGATTACGACGCCGGCCCGTTCTCGCTCTACCTCCGGCGCGCCACCGCGGGGGCACGCCTGCGGCTGCCGGCCTGCCTCACCGGGCAACTGAATCTCATCCACCAGCCATCCGGCCTCGCGGCCGGCCGCCGGAACGTGTTCGACGCCAGCCTTACCTGCACGGTCCGCCGATGAGCGCCTCTCCCCGCGCGCCGCAGATCCCGTGGCACCGGCGCCTCGAGGCGCGCGTCATGGTCGCGGCCGCACTCATCGCCGCGCTGTCGCTGGCGGCCGTGCTCTTCGCCGCCGGACAGGTCGTCCGGCGCTACTCCCTGAGCCGTTCCTCGGACGATCTCGACGCCGCCCGCGCCGCCTTCGACACCCTCGTGGACACGCGGGCGCGCTTTGCCGCCGCCCAGACCCGGCTGATCGCCGAGCTTCCCGTCTTTCGCGCCACGCTCGATCCCGCCTCGAATGTCGGCGGCGACGCCGAAACCATCTCGGTCATGGCCGAAGACTACTGCCGCAAGCTCTCCGCCGGCTTCTGCATCGTCACCGACGCCCGCGGCCGCTGGATCGGCGCGCCCGGCTGGCCGGCGGCCACGCCGCAGGCCGACGTCAGCCCCCTGATCGCCTCGGCGAGGGTCGGGCAGCCCGGCCGCCAGGTCCTGTCGCTGGCCGGCGGCCTGTTCCTGGTCGTCTCCGAGCCGGCGATGTTCGCGGAGGAGGTGCTCGGCACCATCACCGCCGGTTACCGGTTGGACGATGCGGTGGCGTCGGAGCTGGCGCTGGCGACACACTCCGACGTCACCCTGGTGTGCACCGGCGGCCGGCTGTGCGGCAGCAGCCTGCGCTCCCCGGCGCGAGAGGCGCTGGTCCCGCTGCTGGCCCGGACCGCCTGGCTGGAAGGGATTGGCAATGCCCCGGCGCTCCGCAAGGTGGGCCGCGAATCGTTCGTCAGCGCGGTCTATCCGCTTGGCGGACCGGGCCGCGCGGCGGCAGGCGGCGAGCTGCTGCTGCTCAGGAACTGGGCGCCTACCGAGCGTGCCCTGAATGACATGGAGCGGTGGTTCCTCCTCATTGGCGCCGCCGTCCTGATCGTGACCGTTGCCGGCAGCCTGGCGGTCAGCCGGCGGCTCACCCGGCCGCTGCGCCGGCTGGCCGATGCGGCCGACGGGATGGCCGGCGGGCTGTGGACGGGACGGGTGGCGGCGGATCGCGGCCCGGCGGAAACCCGCTCGGTGGCCACGGCGTTCAACGAGATGGCGGTACGCCTGAGCCACTGGCATGCGGAAGCGACGGCGCGCGCCGCCCAACTCGAAGATGCCTACGAACGCTTCCACGCGGTGACCGAGTCGGCCAACGACGCCATCGTCTCGGTCGATGCCGAGGGCCGCATCGTCTTCTGGAACCGCCGGGCACAAGAGGTGTTCGGATATACCGAACAGGAAGCCGCCGGACGCCCGCTGGCGTCGTTGATCGTGGAAACCGACGGCGAGGTCCGCCGCTACCTCGCGGAGGCGGATGCTCGATGGATCGGCCGGACCGTCGAACTGACCGGACGGCGGCAGGATGCCACCGCGGTGCCTCTGGAGCTGTCGATCTCGACGTGGAAGGCGGCGGACGCGGTGTTCCACACCGCGGTGATCCGCGACATCTCGGAGCGCCGCGAGTCGCAGGCGATTCTCCGCGAGCGCGAGGCGCAGCTGCGCCAGGCGCAAAAGATGGAAGCCATCGGCCGGCTGGCCGGCGGCATCGCCCACGACTTCAACAACC
>JBDTOB010000487.1:0-3083 GCA_039933435.1 Acidobacteriota bacterium
AGACATGGAAGTCCCACAACGTCAGCGCCTGGATCGGGAAATGGAGGAGCGCGGCAGAGGTCCGCAGTTCGCCGAAACCCAGAACCCGGCTGAGCCTGCGCATCCAGCCGGGCGCGGCCAGGGCGCCGACTGAAAGACGCGCCTGCAGGCGGCGGAGCGCCTCGGCCTCGAAGTGTGCGCCGGCGGCATGCTCGAGCAGCGCGGCGTAGCGGCCCAGGGCTTCCTGACCGCCGCCGGCGCGCTCGAGCGACGCCTGCAGCCTGCCGGACATCGCAAACGACAGCACCACGCCGCCCAGCATCGGCACCATCCACCAGCCGGCGGCGGCGTCCACCAGGAGCAGCAGCCACATCGCCGCCAGTAGGACCGCGGTCGCGGCCTTGAGCGAGCGATGCGGGCTCGGAGCGGTCTCGGCCCACTGCAGGAACGCGTCGAAATTGGTGTCCCGCGAGGCGCGCGCCAGCACCCCGTGGGCGGCGAGCTGCTCCCGCCACTCCGGGTTCGAGGCCAGCTCGGCGATCGCCGCCTGGCGCTCCCGGATCACGCCGGGATCGGCGGGCGCCAGCAGCCACTCCGCCAGCCGTGCCGCGCCGCCGGGGGTGGCGGTGGGGCCGAGCCACTGAAAGAGCGACGCGCGACCGAACAGATCGAGATCGAGCGCATACGGATGGCGGCTGAGGTCGATGCCGGCGGGCAGCGTTCCTGGCGGCAGGTCGTCCCAGCGGCGATCGACGCGGGCGCGGGCCTGCTCGCAGGCGACCCGCAGCGCCTCGTGCCACGCGGCGCGGCGTTCGACCCGGGCGTGCCAGACCACCAGCGCCACGAAGACGGCCAGCAATCCGCCGGCGGCCTCCAGGCGCGGCTCGCGCAGGCCGTTGGCCAGCGCCCAGACGATCACCGCGGCCGCGGCCAGGAAGACCACGAGCCGCACGCGGGCGATGGCGGCGGACCGACGGGCCTCGACGTCCCGCCGCCCGGCGTGCGCGGCGGCGCGGCTCTCGTACGTGTCGGTCACGCCCGCTACTTCCTGGAGAGCGCCAGCGTGCCCCGCGCGACTTCACCTTCCTGTCCCTGCGGCCGCAGCACCCAGACCCCCTTGCCCGTCCGGCCGTCGAAGGTCGCCTGAAGCGTGACCTCGCCGCCGTCGTCCAGCGGGTAGTCGTACTTGCCCGTGAAGCCGGCGCCGTCGAGGGTGACCGTCTTGAGCTCGCTGGTGTAGGGCGGCGAGCCAGCGGTGACCGCAATCTTGCCGTGCAGCGACCCGTCGGCGTTCTTGTCGAGCGTCAGATCGAACTCGCCATTCGACGGGCCATCCCATGAGCCAGCCCAGACGCCCAGGTAGTCGGCGGCCGCAGCCGTTGTGGCACGCGCCTGGGCGTGGCCCGCTCCCCCGCCCGCAAGCATCAACAGACACACCATTACCAGATATCGCATCGATCCTCCCCGGGCATCGTAGCACCGTGCATGGTGACCGGGGGCCGCCGGCGGCCGGCCGGCGGCGCATATAATCCGCGCATGCGCATTCCTGTTCTGGCGGCGGCCATGGCCGCGCTGGCGGTGGTGTCGGCTGCGCCGCGCGCCGCCGGCGTCCCTCAGCCGCAGTCGCCACCCTTCGACATCGTGATCCGCGGCGGCACGGTCTACGACGGCACCGGCGACGCCGGCCGGCGGGCGGACGTGGGCATCCGCGGCGACCACATCGCCGCGGTTGGCGATTTGGGCGGGGCCGGCGCGGCCCGCGTGGTGGACGCGACCGGCATGGCGGTGGCCCCCGGGTTCATCAACATGCTGTCATGGTCCACGGACTCGCTGATCGCCGACGGCCGATCCCAGGGCGAGCTGCGGCAGGGGGTCACGACCGAGATCTTCGGCGAAGGCACGTCGATGGGCCCGCTGACGCCGGCGATGAAGCGCCGCGCGATCGAGCAGATGGGGGACGTCAAATACGACATCACCTGGACGACGCTGGCGGAATACCTGGGGGAGCTCGAGCGGCGCGGCATCTCGCCGAACGTGGCGTCGTTTGTCGGCGCGACCACCATCCGCGAGCACGTCATCGGCCTCGAGGACCGTAAACCGACGCCGGCCCAGATGGAGGAGATGCGGACGCTGGTACGGCGCGAGATGGAGGCGGGGGCGCTCGGGATTGGATCCTCGCTGATTTACGCGCCGGCGTTTTATGCCGATACCCACGAGCTGGTCGAGCTCTGCAAGGTGGCGGCGGAGTACGGCGGCAGCTACATCTCGCACATGCGCAGTGAAGGGAACCGGCTGCTGGAGGCGGTGGACGAGCTGATTACCATCGCCAGGGAGGCGAAGATTCCCGCCGAGATCTATCACCTCAAGGCGGCGGGCCAGGCGAACTGGCCGAAGATGGACGCCGTGATCGCGACGATCGAAAAGGCCCGGCGCGACGGGCTGCGGATCACCGCTGACATGTATACCTACACCGCGGGATCGACCGGCCTGGACGCCTCGATGCCGCCGTGGGTGCTCGACGGCGGCTATGACGCGGCCTACCGGCGGCTCCGCGATCCTGACACGCGCCGCCGGATCCGCGCCGCCATCGAGACGCCGTCGAACGACTGGGAGAACCTCTACCTGGCGGCGGGCTCGCCGGATCGGGTGCTGCTGGTCGAGTTCAAGTCACCGGCGCTCAAGCCGCTGACCGGAAAGACGCTCGCCGAGGTGGCGCGGCTCCGGGGAGAAGCACCGGTCGAGACGATCATGAACCTGATGCTCGAGGACCGGTCGCGGGTCGGGACGGTGTACTTCATGATCTCCGAGGACAACATCCGCCGGCAGATCGCGCTGCCGTGGGTGTCGTTCGGATCGGACGCGGCGTCGATGGCCCCCGAACCGCCGTTCACGCTGTCGTCCACCCACCCCCGCGCCTACGGCAACTTCGCGCGCGTGCTCGGCAAGTACGTGCGCGAGGAACGGCTGCTGACCGTGGCCGAGGCGGTACGCAAGCTCAGCGGCCTGCCCGCCACCAATCTCGGGCTGGATCGGCGCGGCTTCCTCAAGGACGGCATGTACGCCGACGTCGTCGTCTTCGACCCGGCCACGATCGCGGACCGCGC
>JBDTOB010000488.1:0-3078 GCA_039933435.1 Acidobacteriota bacterium
CGGATGGAGCGGTGGGTCACCGACGTCTCGGTGTTCCTGGCGCAGGCCCGCCGCGACGGCCGCTCGATCATGTTCGAAGGGGCGCAGGGGACGCTGCTCGACATCGATCACGGCACCTACCCCTACGTGACTTCCTCCAACGCCACCATCGGCGGCGTCTGCACCGGCCTCGGCGTGCCGCCGCGGGCGATCGATGCCGTGCTCGGCGCCACCAAGGCCTACACCACCCGCGTCGGTGAGGGGCCGCTGCCGACCGAGCTGCTCGGCGAGACCGGCAACCGGCTGCGCGAGAGCGGCCAGGAGTTCGGCGCCGTCACCGGGCGGCCGCGGCGCTGCGGCTGGTACGACGCCGTCGCGGTCCGCTACGCGGTGCGGGTCAACGGCCTCGACGCGCTCGCGCTCACCAAGCTGGATGTCCTCGACGGCCTGCCGGAGCTGCAGATCTGCACCGGCTACCGCCACGGCGACACCGTGCTGACGGAGATGCCGGGGGACGTGGCCAAGCTGGCCGCCTGCCAGCCGGTCTACGAAACACTGCCGGGATGGACGGATCCGACCGCCGGCGCGCAGCGCTATGCCGACCTGCCCGCGGCGGCGCGGCGCTACGTGGCGCGGCTGGAGGAAGTGACCGGGGTGCCGGCGGCGATCATCTCCACCGGCTCGGCGCGAGAGGACACGATCGTGCGCGACGATTCGATTGCGGCCGGATGGTTCCGCGCCGGACAGGCGCGGGTTACGCCTTGACCTTGTCGCAGTAGTGGCGCAGCGCCGGCTCGTCGGCGTCGGCGAAGTCGACGCCGGCCCGGTACTGGGGCGGCTCGCTCGGGCTCGGCAGCTCGAACTTCGCCCACGCGACCGACCCGCGGAAGCGCATCACGAAATCGTCGTTGGGGATGCTGACGCGCACCTTCTGGTTGGGGCGCAGGATGGTCGGCGAGAGCACCTGGACCCCCACCGTCGAAATATCCACCACCATCACCGCATTGCCGTCGAGCTGAATCTCGATGCTGTGCCGGGCGCGGAAGCGCGGCGCCCGCCGCGTCCCCTGCCAGTCCAGCCGCGGCGGTGCCGCCTCGACCTCGGGCGCTTCGGTGAGGCCGACGGCCGCAGGACCGCCTGACGCCGCCACTGGAGAAGGGGCCGGCACCCGCGACGGCTTCGCCACCTGCCGGGAGTAGTCGCCGGTATGCGACATCACCCGCACTTCGGCATGGCCGAGAATCGGGTCGGTCTTGATGCGGTTGATGAGCGCGGCGCCGCGCGGAGTCGCCGCGAAGAGCCGCTCGAGCACGATCAGATCCGGACGCTGTTCCAGAATCGCCTGGAGCGCCTGGATCGGCTCGGTGTCCGCAAACGCGAGCAGATCGCCTTCGGATTTGAGCCGCTCACGCAGCGAAGGCATCAGGTTGGTGGCGCCGATCACGACCGCGGGCATCCGCGCAGTGTATCACGCGCGTCGGGCCGTTCCACCCCGCGCCGTGGCAAGATGGCGGAGCATGATGCGCACCGTACTGCTCGATCTGGACGACACGCTGTTCGACCACCGCGGCTGTTCGCGCGATGCCCTGGAGGCCGTCCGCCAGGGGGACGCGTCCCTCGGTGCGCTGCCGCTGGAAGAGCTCGAGCGGCAGCATGCGGCGGTGCTCGAGGACCTGCACCGCGAGGTGATGCTCGGGCGGATGCCGCTCGACCTGGCACGGCGCGAGCGCTTCCGCCGCCTCCTCGCCGGGTCCGGCGGCGCCGCGTCGGACGCCGCCGCGGCGGCTGCCGCCGAGGCCTACCGCGTCCGCTATCGCGAGGTGCGCCGGGCGGTCCGCGGCGCCGTCCACTTTCTGGAGGCGCTGCGCGTCCGGGCCCGCATCGGCGTCGTCTCCAACAACCTCTACGACGAGCAGCAGGACAAGCTGCGGGTCTGCGGCCTGGACACGTTCATCGATGCGCTGGTGGTCTCGGAAAGGGCCGGCGTCTCGAAGCCCGACCCCGGGATCTTCAGGATGGCGCTCGAGGCGCTCGACGCCACGCCGGATCGGACGGTGATGGTGGGAGACTCCTGGACCGCCGATATCGCCGGCGCGCGGGCCGCCGGCCTGCACGCGGTGTGGTTCAATCCGCTGCGGCTGCCGGTGCCTGCCGGGGAAGTCCCGGTGGCAGAGCTGCACACGCTGAAGCCGGCCGGCGCCGCAGTGCGCCGGATCCTCAGCCCTCAGCTGGAAACGGCGTCGCCGGGCTGAGGCGCGGTAATGGCGTCGAGCTGCCGGGCCGTAATCTTGAAGTGGGAGCCGCTCCAGACCGGCTGGCCGTC
This sequence comes from Acidobacteriota bacterium, assembly GCA_039933435.1. GTDB lineage: Bacteria > Acidobacteriota > Vicinamibacteria > Vicinamibacterales > 2-12-FULL-66-21 > JALZOC01. The sequence continues at coordinate 2,303 of JBDTOB010000488.1, forward strand.
GCGGAGAAGAATCGCCTGCGGCGTCTCGTGGCGGATGCCGAAGCGCACGGCAACCTCGTCGGACAGCTTGCGATGACTCTGGACGGTGATCAGCTTGTAGGCCGCGCCGCTCTCGGTGCGGTCAAGGTGGCTGCGCAGCTCATCCAGGGCCTCACAGCTGATGCCGCAGCTGCGGCTGTGCTTGAACACCAACACCGGGCGTTCGCGCGATTCGGCAATCGCGGCATCGAGATCACCAACGTCGGAGAGAGGGGTCAGGGCCATCTATGCCCTTATTCTACAACGAGAAGGCGCGAATCTCAGCTCGAGCGTTCGCGGGCCGCTCAGCTGGGCGCCTGGTGCGATCGGGTGTGGAAGCCGGCCGCTTCGAGGTGGCGCCGCACCTCGGCGAACGTCGTACGGTCGCCGTCGTCCAGCGGAACGTCGCCGCGGCTGATGGCGCGGTCCACGTTGAACATGCGGAAGCGGATGGCCTCCATGTGAAAGGCGCGGATCGCGGTGCTGAGCGACGCGCATTCAGCCAGCAGCACGTCGCGGGCCGGGCTCCCGGGGGCCCGCTCCACGGCCGCGGTGAAGCGCTCCAGTGTGGCGGCGGCGTCCTGGCGATGGTCGGTATTCGTCGTCATGCGTCCGAGGCTCCTCTTCCGACCCGGCGGGATCGGATGCACGAGCGTACCGGGGGAGCGCGCGGGCGTCAACCTGTCATCGCCGCTCCGGCATCCTCTATTGATATTGACCGCGGCCCTCGAAAAGGCGGATAACGGAGCGATGGGGGA
>JBDTOB010000489.1:0-3075 GCA_039933435.1 Acidobacteriota bacterium
ATGGTCACCGGCGTCGACCTGGTGCAGTGGCAGATCCGGATCGCCCGCGGCGAGCGGCTGACGATCGACGCCGAGGCGGCGCTGACCCCGGCCGGCCACGCCATCGAGTGCCGCATCTACGCCGAGGACCCGGACCAGGGCTTCCTGCCGTCTCCCGGACTGATTCGCGGGCTGCGGCCGGCCGCCGGCCCGGGGATCCGCGACGACGGCGGGGTGAGCGCGGGGTACGAGGTGCCGATGTTCTACGACTCGCTGATTGCCAAGCTGGTCGCCTGGGCGCCGTCGCGCGGCGAAGCCATCCACCGCATGTCCCGGGCGCTCGCCGAATACCATGTGCTGGGAATCCGTACGACCATTCCGTTCTTCCTCTGGCTGATGCGCCAGCCCGACTACGTCGCGGCGGAGTACGACACGACGTATCTCGATCGGCTGCTGGCGGCGCGTGCGGCCGCCCCCGACGCCGCCCGCTTCAGCGACCTGCCCGAGTGCGACGAGGATCTCGTGGCCGTGGCGGCGGCCGTGGATGCCTGGCTGCGGTCGGGAATCCGCGAGGACGTCGCCGCCCCGGGCGCCGCGGCACGCTGGACCTCGGTGGCGCGGCGCGAGGCGCTCCGCGGGTGACGTTCGAGGTCGAGGTCAACGGGCGGCTGCGCCGGGTGTCGGTCGAGCGCGCCGGCTCCGGACGCTTTCTCGTCACCCTCGACGGCATCGTCCACGAGGTCGATGCCGCCCGCACCGGCGAGCACGCGCTGTCGGTGATTTTCGACCGCGAAGGCGGCATCAGCCGCGAGCTGCAGATTGCACCCGCGGGCCCGCCCGGCGAGCTGCTGGTCGGGATCGAAGGGCGCACGGTCGCGGTCAGCGTCAACACCCGGCGGTCGCGGCGCAGCGCCCCTGACGCCGGCGCCGGGCTCGACGGCGAGCAGGCCGTCACCGCCCCGATGCCCGGGCGCATCATCCGCATCCTCGTCGCCGCCGGGGACGAGGTCGCGGCGCGGCAGGCGCTGATCGTCGTCGAAGCGATGAAGATGGAGAACGAGCTGCGATCCCCGCGGGCGGGGCGCGTCAAGCTCGTCACGGTCACCGCCGGCACCTCGGTCGAGAGCGGCCGCGTGCTGGTCGTGATCGAGTGACCTCCGCCATGGATCCAGAGCAGCCCCCGGACGCCGTCCCGGATGCCGCGGAGCCGCCGCCGCGCGGCCGCCCCGCGTGGCGCCGCTATGGCCTGGGGATCATGGCGCTGGTGGTGGCGCTGGCGGCCGGCCTGCTGGTGACCTTCTTCACGGTGGACCTGGGACCGTCGCTGCGGGCGCGCGCCGAACGCGAAGGGTCCAAGTACCTCGAGCGGCCCCTGCACATCGGACGGTTGTCGGCGAAGATCACCCCGGGCGTGTTCGTCGTCGAGGATGTGGTGATCGAGGGGCTCGAGCCGGCCCATCGCCCCTTCCTGCGGGCGAAGAAAATCGAAGTCGTGGTGCCGTGGTGGACCATCTTCACGAGGAAACTGGTGATCGAGTCGGTGGAGATGACCGACTGGCAGATGCTGGTGGAGACCTGGCCGGACAGCCCCGAGTACCCGAACGGCCGCCACAATTTTCCGCGCTTCGTCAAGGAGTCGAAGTCGACGGGGCCGAAGCGCTTCACCACCACCCTCCGCTGGATGCTGGCGTCGCGCGGCAGCTTCACCTACGAGGATCACGGCACCCCCTGGAGCACCGCCGCGACCGACCTGCGCATATCGATCAGCCGCGGGCTGGTGGACACCAAGTATCGGGGCCGCGCCTCGTTCGGCGATTCGACCATCGTGATCCAGTCGTACGAGCCGTTTCACGCGCGGATGGACTCGCGCTTCACGATTGAGGGATCCGACCTGCAGTTCAGCCGCATGGATCTGGTGAGCGACGGCGCGACATCGGCGATCACCGGCAGCATCGACATGGGGAAGTGGCCGGAGCAGGCCTACCGCATCCGCTCGGCCATCGACTTTCCGACGCAGAAGGACATCTTCTTCCATCACGAGAAATTCACCGCGTCCGGGCAGGGGGACTTTCAGGGGGCGTTCCATCTCTTCAAAGGCGGCCGCGAGCTCAAGGGCACGTTCACCAGCCCGGTCGCCGGAGTCAACGCGTGGCGGTTCCCCGATCTGAAGGGATCGGTGCTGTGGGTGCCGGACCGGCTCGAGGTGACCAACGCCACCAGCGGGCTCTACGGTGGCACGGCGAGGTTCGACTACACCCTGGCGCCGTTCGGCAAGCCCGGCGTCCCGACCCGCGCTGTCTGGGACGTGTCCTACCGCGACGTCAGCCTGGCGCGCCTCACCGACTTTCTCGAGACCAGGGGACTGCGCCTCGATGGCCGCGCCACCGGGACGAACCACCTCGAGTGGCAGCTGGGCAAGTGGTCCGAAAAGCGCGGCGCCGGTGAGGTCGTGGTCGCGGCGCCGCCGGGACAGCCGACGATGACGCGCGAGTTCCAGCCCGACGTCCTCGCCGCCGAGGAAGCGCTGGCGCCGGAGGCGGGGCCGTTCAACCCCAACGCCTCGCTCGGCTATCTGCCGGTCGCCGGCCGCATCGTCTACGCGCTCGATCCGGGCTGGATCACGCTCGATCGCAGCTGGGCGGCGACGCCGAAGACTTACGTCGATTTCCAGGGGCGCACCGCCTACGGCGAGCGCTCGCAGATTCCCTTTCACGTCACCAGCCTCGACTGGCTGGAGAGCGACCGTCTGCTCGCCGGGATCATGACCGCGTTCGGCTCGCCGACCGGCGCCGTGCTGGTGGGGGGGTCGGGGCAGTTCGACGGCGTCATGCTGAAGGGCTTCACCAAGCCGCGGATCGAAGGGCACTTCACCGGCCGCAACATGCGCGCCTGGGACACGATCTGGGGGGCGGGGACGGCGCAGGTCGCGATCGAGAACGGCTACGCCGAGGTGAGCGAGAGCGCCATCACCCGCGGCGACTCACGGATCACCGCGCAGGGCCGGTTCTCGCTCGGCTATCCGCGGCGGGATGGCGGCGAGGAGATCAACGCCGTCGTCCGGATGACGCGCCGGCCGCTGCCGGATCTCCGCCATGC
>JBDTOB010000490.1:0-3075 GCA_039933435.1 Acidobacteriota bacterium
TGGGCATGAAGATCGCAGACCGGAATCGGAGCAGCCTCCGCCGCTGAAGACCTCACCCAGTGTCGGCAGCGGCGTTGCGGTAAGCTGCGCGGGATGAAGGACGTCTCGCCCGATAGCGGCGCCGAACTTCCACAAGCGAAACGGGGGCGACCGATCCCCGATTCCTACTGGCTGATCGACGGCGCCCTGCTTGCCGGCGAATATCCCGGTTCGGCAGACGACGACGCGGCTCGAGACAAGCTGACGAAGTTCCTCGACGCAGGCATCCGCACGTTTATCGATCTGACGGAAAATACCGAACCGCTGACAAGGTATGACGGTCTGCTGCGGAGCCTGTCCGCAGAGCGCGGGATCGAGACGAAGCATGTTCGCATCGCCATCCGCGACATGAGCGTGCCGCACGAGCGGCAGCTGATGACGCGAATCCTGGACACCATCAGCAAAGAGATGCCGGCCGGCCGGCCGGTGTATGTGCACTGCTGGGGAGGCATCGGTCGAACGGGAACGGTCGTCGGCTGCTGGCTTGTCGAATCCGGAATGACCGGACCCGACGCCATCGCCAGGATTGCCGCGCTTCGCGCCAACACGCCCGACAGTGTCAGACGCTCGCCGGAAACAGAGGCACAGCGCCGGTACATCTGCGCATGGGCGGCAGAGGGAGAGCGAGGTGCCTGACCCGTCGCCGAGCGGACGCCAACTCGCCGACCGCTACCTGGGCGCGATGCTCGGACTGGCTGCGGGCGACGCACTCGGCACGACGATTGAGTTTTCACCGCCCGGCTCGTTCACCCCTGTCAAGGACATGATCGGTGGCGGCCCCTTCCACCTCGAGCCCGGTCAGTGGACCGACGACACCTCGATGGCGCTCTGCCTAGCGGAGAGCCTGCTCGAGATGGACGGCTTCGACGCGATCGATCAGCTCGCACGATACATCCGCTGGAAACGTACCGGTCATCACAGCAGCAACGGTACGTGCTTCGACATTGGCGGTACGGTGCTGGCCGCGCTGTCGCGATTCGAACGGCACGGCGAGCCCTGGTCCGGCAGCACGGACCCGTCCGCCGCCGGCAACGGCTCGATCATGCGTCTGGCCCCGGTGCCGCTGTTCTTTGCCCGGCAACCCGAGGTCGCGATCGGGCGGGCGGCGGAAAGCTCGCGCACGACTCACGGAGCGACAGAAGCGGTAGACGCATGCCGCTACCTGGCCGGGCTCATCGTCGGCGCACTGCACGGCCACACCAAGACCGATTTGATTGCACCGCTGTTCACGCCTGTGGCCGGTCTCTGGGACCTCGACCCGCTGACGCCCAGGATCCACGAGATTGCAACCGGCTCCTTCCTGCATCGCGAGCCGCCCCAGATCCGCGGCTCCGGCTACGTCGTCGAATCGCTCGAGGCGGCGCTCTGGGCCTTTGCGAAGAGCCTGTCGTTCGAACACGGGGCGCTCCTCGCCGTGAATCTGGGAGACGACGCGGATACGACGGGGGCAGTGTACGGCCAGATCGCAGGAGCGTATTACGGTGCGGAGGCCATCCCACGCCGCTGGCGTTCGAGGCTGGCCCACCTCGAGACTCTGGAAGACTTCGCAGAACGGCTGTTGAGCGCCGCCCTTCGGTAAGAAGTGCGCCGGAGTTCATCCCGCTTGATGCCTTTGCCAGACGCCCAGCGCGCCATCTTTACCGACGTCGAATGCCTCGCGACCAAGCCTCCACGCCCCGCACCGTTCGGGGGTCTTCTTCGGGTCCGGCGACAAAGAGGCCGGCAAGGATGACCGATCCCCTCGTAGGGCCCGCAGTCTTGGCAAGCGCGTTGCGGGAGGAATGAGACGCCGTCGGAGAACCTTGCACCGCCTCGGGTCGAGCGCGTAGGATTCCCGACGTGATGGCCGTCTGAGTCGCAGAACGTCGTTTCTTGCGGAGGGTCGAGTGGCCAAGTTGCCGGCAATGGGGAGCAAGTCCACAAAGCGCAGGACGCAGCCGAAGCTCGTGCACCAGTTCCTCATCGTGCTCAGCGGTACCGATCCGCTCGTCTGGCGGCGGATCCAGGTGCCCCAGCATTACTCGTTCTGGGACCTGCACGTGGCTATACAGGACGCGATGGGCTGGCTCGACTATCACCTTCACGAGTTCCGGCTGCTCGACGCCGATGAGCAGGCGGTCCTGGCGGTCGGCATCCCGGGCGACGACGAACCCGAGGATCGGCCTGTCGTGCCCGGCTGGGAAGTCCCACTCTCTAAGTTCTTCGAGCGGCGCGCCTGGCACGCGCCGCCGGCGGTCTACGCCTACGATTTCGGCGACGACTGGGAGCACGTGGTCGTGCACGAGGGGATGGAGTCGGCCGTGGAGCCGCTGACGTATCCGCGCTGTGTCTCTGGCGCCAGACGTTGTCCGCCCGAGGATTGCGGCGGAATCCACGGCTACGATGAGTTCCTGAAGGTGATCGCGAATCGCCGGCACCCTGAGCACCGGTCGATGCTCGAGTGGGCGGGAGGCAGCTACGACCCGGACGCGTTCGACCCCAAAGCGGTCGTGTTCGACAATCCGCAGAAGCGGTGGAAGAAGGCGTTCGAGCGCTAGATTGACCCCGCCTCCACCATGTAGTTATTCGCGGTGCACATCGCAGAGTCGTCGGAAGCGAGGAAGAGCGCCATCCGGGCAACGTAGACAGGTTCGATCGGATCCGGCAGGCACTGCGCCGCGAGCTGCGCGCTCAGGGCGTCCGGCGTGACCCACAGGCGCTTCTGCCGTTCGGTCATCGTCCAACCAGGGACGAGCGTGTTGACGCGGATCCGGTGCGGCCCGAGATCGCGGGCCATGCCCCGTGTCAGGCCATGCACGGCGGCCTTGGCGGTCGTGTAGACAGGAAACCCGCCGCCGGCGCGCCACCACGAGTCTGATCCCAGATTGATGATCGAGCCGCCGCCGGCCGCGATCATGCCGGGCGCGACCGCCTGGATCGCGAAGAACATGTGACGCAGGTTGGTGGCGATACGCTCGTCGTAGAAGTCGGGCGTGACGTCCTCCCAGCGGTGGCGGTCGTCACGCGCGGCGTTGTTGACCAGCACCCGTGCCGGAC
>JBDTOB010000491.1:0-3073 GCA_039933435.1 Acidobacteriota bacterium
TGAACATCAGCCGCGTCACCAAGGTCGTCAAGGGGGGCAAGAACCTCAGCTTCAGTGCGCTGGTGGTGGTCGGTGACGGCCATGGCGTGGTGGGGTTCGGGGTGGGCAAGGCCAAGGAAGTGCCCTCGGCGATCAAGAAGGGCATCGAGGCGGCGAAGAAGTCGCTGATTCGCGTGCCGCTGACCGGCACGACCGTGCCGCACCCGGTGCTCGGCCGCTTTGGCGCGGGGCAGGTGCTGCTCAAGCCCGCGCCCGAGGGCACCGGCATCATCGCCGGCGGCGCCGTGCGCGCAGTGGTCGAGGCCTGCGGCATCCAGAACGTGCTGACCAAGTCGCTCGGGTCGGCCAACTCGCACAACGTCGTGCGGGCCACGTTCACCGGCCTGATGGGCCTGCGAGACCCCGGCGCGGTCCGCAAGCTGCGCGGCAAGGAAGAGCAGCCCGGCGACCTCGCCGCGGCGACGCGGTAACCGCCATGGCGAAGAAGAAGACGGCACAGGACGGCAGCGCCGAGGCGCGCAAGATGGTGAAGATTACGCTCGTCAAGAGCCCGATCGGCTTCGATCGGACCCAGGGGGCGACGGTGCAGGGGATGGGGCTGCGGCGCATCGGCCATTCGGTCGAGCTCGTCGACACCCCGGCCACCCGCGGCATGATTCTCAAGGTCCGTCACCTCGTGACGGTCCAGGAGTAAGGATCAGGACATGGATCTCTCGAATCTCAAACCGCCCAAGGGGGCGAAGCACTCGAAGAAGCGCGTCGGCCGCGGCCAGGGCTCGGGCACGGGCGTGCAGGCGGGGCGCGGGCACAAGGGCGCCAAGTCGCGCTCGGGCTTCACCCACAAGCGCGGCTTCGAGGGCGGCCAGATGCCGCTCCATCGCCGGGTGCCGAAGCGCGGCTTCCACAACATCTTCCGCGAGGAGTACGAGGTCGTGAACCTCGATACCCTGGCGGAGCGGTTCGAGGCTGGGGTGGCGATCACCGTCGAGTTGCTGCGCGAGCGGGGGCTGGTGCGCCGGACCGGGAAGGTCAAGGTGCTCGGGCGCGGCGACATCGCCGTGGCGCTGACGGTGCAGGCGCACAAGTTCAGCGGCACCGCCGCGGAGAAGATTGCCGCCGCCGGCGGCACGGCCGAGGTACTGGCGTAACCCGGCGCAAGCCGGTTGCATAAGGGTGTCATGCTCGAAAGCCTCAAGAACATCTTCGCGGTCGCGGACCTCAGGAAGCGCGTGCTCTTCACGCTCGGCCTGCTGGCGGTGTATCGCGTCGGCGGCCACATCCCGACGCCCGGCATCAACCCGGAGGCGCTGGCGGTGCTGGTCGATCAGGCCAAGAACACGATGTTCGGCCTGTACGACATGTTCTCGGGGAAGAACCTGTCGCAGATGACGATCTTCGCGCTCGGCATCATGCCGTATATCAGCGCCTCGATCATCCTGCAGCTGCTGACGGTGGTCTGGCCCTACCTGGAGCGGATCTCCAAGGAAGGGGAGCTCGGCCGGCGCAAGATCACCCAGTACACGCGCTACGGCACCATCCTGCTGAGCGTCGTGCAGTCGCTCGGCATCGCCTATTTCCTCGAGCGCAACACCGGCATCGCCGGCGGGCTGCCGCTCGTCTATCACCCCGGCTGGGGCTTCCGGCTGCTGACCATCCTGACGCTGACCACCGGGACGACGTTCATCATGTGGCTCGGCGAGCAGATTACCGAGCGCGGCATCGGCAACGGCATGTCGCTCATCATCTTCGCCGGCATCGTCGTCGGGCTGCCGCACGCGGTGATCACCACCCTCGAGCAGCTCAAGACCGGCCAGATGGGCCTCATCCGGCTGGTGGCGCTGGTGATTCTGATGTTCGGGGTCATCGCCGCCATCGTCTTCGTCGAACGCGGGCACAGGCGGGTCACGGTCCAATACGCCAAGCGCGTCGTCGGGCGGCGCATGTACGGTGGCTCGAGCACCCACATCCCGCTCAAGGTCAACACCGGCGGCGTCATCCCGGTGATCTTCGCCTCGTCGATTCTCGCGTTTCCAGCGACGCTGGCGCCGCTGGTCACCGAGGGCAGCCGGATGGGATGGCTGCGCGCGCCGCTCGAGCAGATAGCGCCCGGGATGCCGCTGCACGACCTGCTCTACGTGATCGGGATTATCTTCTTCTGCTATTTCTACACCGCCATCATCTTCAACCCGGATGATGTCGCCGAGAACATGCGGAAGTACGGCGGCTTCATCCCCGGGATCCGGCCGGGCAAGCGCACCGCGGAGTACATCGACACCATCCTGACGCGGATCACGCTGGTCGGGGCGATCTACCTGGCGATGGTCGCGATCCTGCCGACCTTCCTGATCAGCGGGTTCAAGGTGGCGCCGATTCCGTTCTTCGGCGAGCGGCTCGACGCGGTGCTGCCGCGCTTCATCACCGAGGGCATGGGGGTCCAGTTCTTCTTCGGCGGCACCTCGCTGCTGATCATCGTCGGCGTCGCCATGGACACGGTGCAGCAGATCGAGTCGCAGCTGATCATGCGGCACTACGACGGGTTCATGAAGAAGACCCGGATTCGCGGGCGGCGGGGCCAGTAAGTGGCGGTGGCTCCCGGCGCCTGCCCCGGCGCCCTGAACGTCGTGCTGCTCGGCCCGCCGGGCGCGGGCAAGGGCACGCAGGCGGAGCGGCTGTCGCGGACGCGCAAGCTGCCGAAGGTCTCGACCGGCGACATCCTGCGCGAGGCGGTGGCGGCGCACAGCGAGGTCGGGCAGGCCGCCAAGGTGACGATGGAGGCCGGCAACCTGGTGAGCGACGATGTGATGATTTCGATCGTCCGCCAGCGGCTCGAGCAGGACGACGCCTTCTGCGGCTTCGTGCTTGACGGTTTTCCGCGCACTGTCGTCCAGGCCGGGGCGCTCGACGGGCTGATCAACGGCCGCGGGCCGCTGGTGGTGCTCGACATCGTCGTCCCGGAGGACGTGCTGGTGCGGCGGCTGGCGACGCGGCGGATCTGCGGCCAGTGCGGCGCCAACGCCGCGCCGGAGTGGACCGCGACCTGCGGCAAGTGCGGCGGCGCGCTGGTCACCCGCGT
>JBDTOB010000492.1:0-3064 GCA_039933435.1 Acidobacteriota bacterium
TTCGGCGCCGGCACGCGCGCCAGCCAGGTGACCTCGCGGCGCAAGGAAGTCGAGCGCCTGGAGACGACGGCGCTGGCGCGGTCGAACATCCAGCGCCCCTATATCCGCTTCCAGATGAACCGCCCGTCCGGACGGACGGCCATGGAAATCAAGGGCGTCAGCAAGGCGCACGGCGGCGCGCCGGTAGTCGCGGACTTCAGCACCATCGTCAACCGGGGGGAGAAGATCGTCCTGGTCGGCCGCAACGGCGCCGGCAAGACGACGCTGATCCGGGCGCTGCTGGCGGATTCTCCGAATCTGCCCCCGGCGCCGCAGGACCTCGATGCCGGCAGCGTCCGCTGGGGGCACGAGGTCTCGATCGGCTACTTCGCCCAGGATCACACCGGTGTGATCGAAAAGGGCATGACCGCGGTCGAGTGGCTGCACCAGTTCGATCCCGACGCGGCGCGGCAGGACATCCACGGCCTCCTCGGGCAGATGCTGTTCAGCGGCGAGGAAGGCCTGAAGCCGACCGAGGCGCTGTCGGGCGGCGAGACGGCGCGTCTGCTCTTCTGCCGCATCATGCTGCAGAAGCCGAACCTGCTGGTGCTCGACGAGCCGACCAACCACCTGGACCTGGAATCGATCAACGCCCTGAACGTCGCGCTGCAGAAGTTCGAGGGCACGGTCCTGCTGGTGACCCACGACCAGGACCTCATCGAGGAAGTGGGCACGCGGGTGTGGCACTTCGATCACGGCGCCGTCACGGATTTCAAGGGCACGTACGAAGAGTACGCCGCCACACTCGCATAAGGACACATGCCTTCGACGAAGACAGACACGCTCGCGCCCGGGTTCGCGGCCGTCGGCCTGGCCCCGGATCTCGTCGACGCGATCACGGCGCTGGGCTACGAGGAGCCGACCCCGGTCCAGCGCGAGACCATTCCGCTGCTGCTCGAAGGGCGCGACGTGCTCGCGCAGGCCGCCACCGGCACCGGCAAGACCGCGGCCTTCGCGCTGCCGATGCTGCAGCGGATCCGGGCGGCGGAGCCCAGACGCCGGCCGGCGCCGCCCGGCGGACTGGTACTGGTGCCGACGCGGGAGCTGGCGATGCAGGTCGCCGAGGCCATCCACAAGTACGCCCGCGGCGCCGGGCTGGGAGTGCTGCCGCTCTACGGCGGCGCGCCGATGCACCAGCAGATCAAGGGTCTCGAGCGCGGACCGGCGGTGGTGGTGGCGACGCCGGGGCGGGCGCTCGACCACATCAGGCGCGCGACCCTCAAGCTCGAGCACCTCGCGGTGCTGATCCTCGACGAAGCCGACGAGATGCTCGACATGGGGTTCGCCGAGGACCTCGACGCCATTCTCGAAGCGACGCCGAAGACCCGGCAGACGGCGCTGTTCTCGGCGACGATGCCGTCGCGCATCCTGTCGATCGCCGGCCGGCATCTGCAGAACCCCGCCCGCGTGACCATCGAGCGCGAGAAGGCGACGGCCGGCAAGCTGCCGCGCGTCCGCCAGGTCGCCTACATCGTCGCCCGGCCGCACAAGCCGGCGACGCTCGAGCGGGTGCTCGAGATGGAGAGCCCGGCATCGGCGCTGGTGTTCTGCCGGACGCGCCTGGAAGTGGACACGCTCGTCGAGATGCTCAACGCCCACGGCCATCAGGCCGAGGCGCTGCACGGCGGGATGGAACAGCGGCTGCGCGACCGCGTCATGGGACGGTTCCGCGACGGCTCGGCCGAGCTGCTGGTCGCGACCGACGTCGCCGCGCGCGGTCTCGACATCGAGCGGCTGTCGCACGTCTTCAACTACGACGTCCCGGCGGCCGCCGAGGCCTACGTGCACCGCATCGGCCGCACCGGGCGCGCCGGACGCGGCGGCACGGCGATCACGCTGGCCGAGCCGCGGGAACACCGCCTGTTGCGGGTGATCGAGAACTACACCAAGCAGAAAATCGAAGTGGCGACGGTGCCGACGGTGGCGGACCTGCGCGCCCGGCGGCTCGACATCACCAAGGCGTCGCTGCGTGAGCGGCTGCTTGCCGGCGACCTCGATCACACACGCGTGGTGGTCGCGTCGCTGGCCCAGGAGTTCGACATCGTCGATATCGCTGCCGCAGCGGTGCATCTGGCCCACACCGCCTCGGGCGGCGGCGGGGACGACCGCGAGATCCCCGTCGTCCAGGCGCCTGCGCCCGGACAGGCGCGAAGCCGGCCGCTGAAGCCGGCACGCGGACGCCTGGTGCGCCCCCCCGCGGGGGAGCAAGACGACGCGCGCGGCGGTGGCGGTGGTGACGGCGCGGTGGCGCGGCTGTTCATCGGCGCGGGGCGGCGCGCGGGAGTGCGGCCCGGCGATCTGGTCGGCGCAATCACCGGCGAGGCGGGAGTCGAATCGCGGACGATTGGCGCGATCGAGATTGCCGACGGATTTTCGCTGGTGGAAGTCCCCGAGGAACTCGCCGACGACATCGTGGTGGCGCTGCGTGCGACCAAAATCCGCGGGCTGCGGCCGACAGTGCGCCGCGACAGGGGCTGAACGGGATGTTCTACTTCTTCCAGCGCGGCAAGGAGACGGTGCAGTGCGAGGTCCGGGCCGCGGTCGATGGTCCTGGCTTCGAGATCGTCGTCACCGAGCCCGACGGCGCCGAACGGGTCGAGACCTTCGCGACCTCGGAGCAGGTACACACCCGCTGGCTGGAATTGCACAAGCGATTTGCTGACGAAGGCTGGTGGGGTCCGGCAACGCAGGACGGCCGCGGCTGATGGCCGCGGCGGCACCCGGCCGGTTGCGCCCTGGCCGGGACCGCCGTGCCCTCGGACTGTGACGTCGCCATCGTCGGCGCCGGCGCGGCCGGCCTGGCGGCGGCCGCCTTCCTGCGCCGGCTGAATCCGGCGCTCCGGGTCACGCTTCTCGACGGCGCCGCCAGGCCCGGCGCAAAGATCCTCGTCAGCGGCGGATCGCGCTGCAATGTCACCAACGTCGAGGTCAGCGAGCGCGACTTCTGCGGCGGGAAACCCACCATCATCCGGCGCGTCCTGCGCGGCTTCCCGGTTGCCGACACCGTCCGCTGGTTCGAGTCCCT
>JBDTOB010000493.1:0-3032 GCA_039933435.1 Acidobacteriota bacterium
TTCGCGCACGTGCCGCTGATCCTCGGGCCCGACAAGAAGCGCCTCAGCAAGCGCCACGGCGCCACCTCGGTGATGGAGTACGACCGGCTCGGCTACCTGCCCGAGGCGATGGTCAATTTCCTGTCGCTGCTCGGATGGTCGCCCGGAGACGATCGCGAACTGATGACGCGCGAGGAGTTGATCGCCGCCTTCTCGCTCGACGGCATCAGTGGCGGCAACGCCGTGTTCAACCAGGACAAGCTCGATTGGTACAACCAGCAGTACCTGATGAGGCTCGACCTGGATGACCTGGTGGGGCGGCTGGAGCCGCGCCTGCGCGAGGCGGGGCTGTGGAGCGCACCATTCGAAGGGGAGCGCCGGCCGTGGCTGCGCGCGGTGCTCGAGCTCATCAGGCCTCGGGCCAAACGCCTCGGTCAGCTCGTGGACGACGCCCGGCCATTCCTGCAGGAAACAGTCGAGCTCGAGGCGGCCGCGGCCGCCAAACACCTGGCGAATGACGAGGTGCGGCGGCTGCTCGGGCCGCTCGCTGATGAGGTCGAGCGGCTGGCCTCGTACGACGCGGCAGCGCTGGAGCAGGCGCTGCGCGGGCTCGCGGACGCGCATGCCATCAAGGCAGCCACGCTGATTCACGCCACCCGCGTCGCCGTCACCGGACGCGCCGCCAGCCCGGGGCTGTTCGAGGTCATGGCGCTCCTGGGCCGCACCGTGACCACCCGCCGGCTCCGAACCGCGCAAGAATTCCCTTCCCGTTAACCCAGCCTACACAGCCGCCTCGTGTGCGGGCCAGCCAGGCCCCGCTCGAGGGTGTTAGCAGAAATTTTCCCAAGAGCGGCAGAGTCAGCCGAAGCGCAGCCTGTGAGCTGCAGGCATCGGCGTGCTGAGCCTGCAAACTGCCCCGGTACGGCAAATCGTTCCTCGATTTTCCCCAATCGCTTCACGCCGATAAACCTCACAGGATCAATCAGTTCCGGCCAAGCTGCGGTTCCGGCGTGGCACCCTGGTTGCACTAGTTGGGCTCGCAGGCCCTTTGAGAAGGCGTGTGCGAGGCCGGCAGGACCGAACCGGGGACCAGGAGGATAATGTGGCCAAGGAAGATCGTGGATTTGCATCGATGGACCGCGCCAAGCAGCGCGAGATAGCCAGCAAGGGCGGCAAGGCTGCGCATCAGAAGGGGACCGCTCACGAGTGGACCAGCGAAGAGGCGCGCGACGCCGGCCGCAAGGGCGGAATCGCGAGTCACCAGCGGCGCCGCGAGCAGGGCGGACCTGAAGACACCGCCGCCGTCGGCACGGAGCCGTCAGGCTTCACGCCCGCGCCGCGCAACGACTGATTCGTCGGGCGGGCTTCGCGCTCCGAGCCTGGTGCGCGGTGCCCGCCGGCTTTTCCTGCGTCATCCCTGATATCGCTGAGCGGGGCCGCGTCCACTCACGACCTCCGCTCCGCGGTATGATCGCCTCTTCCGTGACTCCGGAAGACTACGCCCGCGCCCGCCGCCATCTACTCCGTCGCGATCCCATCCTCGCCGCGCTGATCCGTCGGCATGGTGCCTGCGGCCTCGCCGCCGCCCAGCGCTCCGACCATTTTTCCGCCATCGTTCGCGCCATTACCGGCCAGCAGCTGTCCACCAAGGCGGCCGCGACCATCTACGCCAGGCTGGCCGCGCTGATGCCGAACGGGGTCACTCCTGCCTCGCTGGCCGCGGTGCCGGACGAGGCGCTGCGGGCCGCCGGCATGAGTCGCCAGAAGATCGCCTACTTCCGGGATCTCTGCGAGAAGGTGACGAGTGGCGCGCTCCCGCTCGGCGACCTCGACGCGATGACAGACGACGAGGTCGTGGAAGCAATGACGCGGGTGAAGGGCATCGGCCGCTGGTCGGCGGAAATGTTCCTGATGTTCCGACTGCATCGCCCCGACGTCCTTCCGGTCGGCGATCTCGGCATCGTCAATGCGATCCGCGCCGTCTACCGGCTGCGCAAGCCGCCAACCGCCGAACGCATCCGGAAGATCGGCGAAGCCTGGCGTCCCTATCGATCCGTCGCCTCGTGGTACTTGTGGCGCAGCCTCGACAACGAACCCTGAGATCTCATGAAACGCATCAGCCTGCTCTGTGTCGCCGTCTTCCTTGCCCTGTCCACCGTCCATGCCCGGCAGCCTCCCTCCGCGGAGAAGGAGAAGGAGAAGGACAAGGACACCCCGAAATGGGACGTGACCGCCGACCTCGGTCCGACCACCAGGCTGACTTTCGACACGTCCGAGGGCACGTGGATCAACGTCGACGTCAGCCCTGACGGCACGCGCATCGTCTTCGACCTGCTCGGCGACCTCTACGTGATGCCGGTCGCGGGGAGCGGCACCGCGGCGGCCGAACGTCTGACCAGCGGCCCCGCCTTCGACATGCAGCCGCGATTCAGCCCCGACGGTTCGCGGATCGCCTTTTCGTCCGATCGCGACGGTCTCTGGAACATCTGGACGATGGCGGCAGACGGCAAGGATGCGCGCCAGATCTCGAAGGAGAAGCGCTGGTTCATCAACAGCCCCACCTGGAGCCCGGACGGCACCTACATCTTCGCGCGCCGCCACTTCGTCAAGGAGCGTTCGCTCGGCGCCGGCGAGATCTGGATGTTCCACAGCGGCGGCTCGGAAGGGCTGCAGGTCACCGAGAAGAACGGCTTCCAGAAGGACGCCGGCGAGCCGGCGGTGTCGGCCGACGGTCGCTACCTCTATTACAGCAAGGACGTCACCCCGGGGCAGACCTTCGAATACAACAAGGACCCCAACGGCGAGATCTACGACATCGTCCAGCGCGATCTGACCACCGGTCGCGAGCGCCGCATCGTCAGCGGGCAGGGAGGAGCGGTGACGCCGCGGCCGTCGCCGGACGGCAAGTCGCTGGCGTTCGTCCGCCGGGTCCGCCTCCAGAGCAAGCTCTATGTCCGCGACCTCGAGAGCGGACGCGAGCACGTCGTCTTCGAGCATCTCGACAAGGATCTGCAGGAGGCCTGGGCCATCCACGGGCTCTATCCGCAGTACGC
>JBDTOB010000494.1:0-3032 GCA_039933435.1 Acidobacteriota bacterium
GAGCCAAGCCCGCCGACGATGTCGCCGAAGGCCTCGTAGTACGCGGCGGCGTCGGTGTTCTTGAAGTAGCGCGAGTCGTAGGTGATCAGCCGGGAGAACTGCATCGCGGCGGCGTGCTGAAGATCGCGGATGCCGGCGTTGGAGTAGCGGATGGTGTCGTCGAGGCGCCCATCGTTGCTCCATCCCACCGTATCGTTGTTGAGCGCGCCGACGATGCGGAGGCCTGCGGCGGTGGCGCGCCGCACGAACTCGCGGCTGCCGAGCAGCCCCGCCTCCTCACCGGTGAACGAGGCGAAGAGAATCGTCGCCGGCTGCGGATGGCCGGCGAGCAGGCGCGCGGACTCGAGCAGGGCGGCGGTGCCCGACGTGTTGTCGTCGGCACCCGGCCCCGCCAGCGCCGAGTCGTAGTGGCTGCTGACGACGTAAATCAGATCCGGCGAGGTGGTGCCGCGGAGCTCCGCGATGACGTTGGCGGAGCGCACCGTCCGGCCGTCGCGAAGCCGGAAGTCGGCCGCCTCCGAGCGCGGCTGGTAGCCGTACGATCGGTAAGCGTCGGCGAGGAAGGCCGCGGCGCGGGCATTGCCGGGCTCGGTGATGTATTTCGAGTCGAAGCCGGCGAGCGCTTTCTCGCTGGCGTAGATCCGCTCGACCGACGCGCCCGAGGTCACCGCGGCCACCTCCGGCGCGATCGGGGCGAACAGGCGTGTGCCGAGGGCGCGCAGGGCGCGCTCGGCGGCGAGATCGGCAGCGACCCGTGCCCGCAGGTCCGCGATCGTCACCTGACGCGTCAGGTCGACGAGATAGATGCCGCGCTCCGGTGACACCGTGTCGCCGTCGCGGTCGGCGGTCACCACGATCCGTGTGCCGCCGGCGTCGGCGATCCAGGCATACTCCGGCGCGATCGTCCGCACGGTGTTGTTGTGGAACAGCCGCGTGCGGGTCCCGTCGGCGAGATCATAGAGATACGCCCGCCGGTGCCGCGGTTCGCCAACCTTGGCGAGCAGGCGATCGGGGCCGAGAAAGGCCGGAAGGACGTCGTGCTGGATCTCGTGCGTGACCCGGCGCTCGTTCGCGCCGCTGCGGTCGATGGTGTAGATCTCCCAGTCGTCTTTCACCATCATCTGGAAGGCCAGCCGGCCGCCGTCGGCCGAGAGCGCCGGGGCGTCGAGACGCGGGGCCGAACGCACCACCACCGCCGTCTCCGGCGCCGTGGTGGGGGCGACCATCAGCCGCTCGCCGCCGTTGCCAGGCGCCACATAGGCGAGTGCCGCACCGTCGCCGGAAAATGCGGGCGCCGAACCGCTCACCATCGTCAGTCGACCGGCGGCGGAGAGCACGCCGAAGGCCGGCGGCGAGGCGGCCCGGGAGGTCCCGGCGGGGGCCGCGATCGAGAAGCACAGCGCCGTGCCGGTGGGGCTGGTGCGAATGATGGATTTGTCGCCGGGGCCGGTGGTGCGGGCGGCGGGCGGCGCGTCTGGCCCCGGCTGATAGATCTGGCGCACGGCGTCGGCGGACGAGCGGCCTGCCAACCACACGGTTCCGCCGATGAACGCCAGCTGCGTCTTGCTGAACCCCGGAGCGGGAATGTCGCGCTCGCGGCTGCTGGCCAGGTCGCGGACCACGATCCGCGCCTCGGCGGCGACGCGTTCGTCGAACGCTGTCTGGAGCCGGGCGCGATCCTGTGGAGCGGCCGCGGCGACGGCGGCGTCGGCCGCGGCGAGCGCTGGCGATGGATCGACGGCGAGATAGGCAAGCGACGATCCGTCCGTCGAGAAGACCGCGCCGAAGCCGTGGAGCGTGACGGAAGGGGAGGGGCCGGCGGGCACCCGGTGCAGCCGGGTGGTGCGCGCCAGGCCGGAGCCGGTCTCGTAGGCCACGGTGCTGCCGTCCGGCGCCATGGCCGGGGACGCGCCGTCGCGGGTGAGCTCGGTCGTAATGTAGAGCTCGCCGGTCTGGAGCGCGATGGCCTGGCGCGCGCCCGCCGCGGCGGGCGAGTCGAGGACGCCCAGGTAGGTCTCGAGCGCCGGGACGTAGTCTCCCCGTTCCCAGGCGAGCCCGGCTTGCTCGAGCGTCGGCTCCTGGGAGCCGGCCCCTGCCGGCAGCCAGCCTAAGCCGGCCGCGGCGACGAGAACCGCCAGGGTCGAACGGATGCTCATTAGTAAGATTTTCCCTCTTTAGGGGCGCCCTGCGCCAACCCGGCCGTACGGAGAGTCCGGACGCCGGCGCAGCCTCTTGATTTTACGGGCATTTTTGCTGGCCGCGCCGAGGGTGCACGCGGAACGTCCGTTGCAAAACGGTCCAGCCATGAAGCTCCGGGGTGTGCCCGCACTCGTTCTTCTCCTGACAGCGGCTGCCGTGCCGAGCTCCTGGGCCCAAGCCCCAGTCCGCCTCAAGGCTCGCAGTTTCGTGCCGCCGGCCAATGTCCACGTCGTCCAGAGCGGCGCCGGCATGGCGCGCGCCCAGTCGAGGGCGCGCATGGCCGGCATCGAGCGGCGGCATCTGCTGATTCAGTTCGAGGGGCCCGTCACGGCCGTGGACCTGGCCGACCTTCGCGCAGCTGACGCCCAGCCGCTGCGCTACGTGCCGGAGAACGCGGTGGCGATCTCCGCGGGCCCCGGGTTCGACGCCGCGGCGCTGCCGCGGGCCCGCTGGGTTGGGGCACTCGAGGCGTCGGATCGGCTCAGCGGCGAGTCCGCGGCCGACCTGGCCAGGAGGTTTCCCGCCTTCCCGCTCACTGTGATCGAGTTCCATCCGGACCTCGGCGCCGCCGCGGTGCGCGAACGGATTGCTCTCGCCGGCACCGCCGCGGTGGGGCCGACGGCGCTGCCCGGATACATGGCGGTCATCCCCACCGATCGCGCCGCGATCGACCGGCTCGCCGCCGACCCCTCGGTGGCGTGGATCTATCCCGCCACGAGCGGACTGGTCGGCGCGGGAACGCTGCTCTGCGAGGGGCTGCTCAGCCCGCAGGGGCTGGTGGCGAATTACGCGGTGGTGGGCGAAGGCTGGGACGGCGGCGGCGCCGGTGCGGT
>JBDTOB010000495.1:0-3023 GCA_039933435.1 Acidobacteriota bacterium
CGCCAGGGTATGGATCGCGGCGGCGCGCTCGGCGGCGTCGCCGCGCTCGGCGATGGCGCGCAGGATATGCGGCGGCATGATCGAGTGCGGCGGGCGATGGGGGCTGGCGGGACGCATGTGAATCTCCTTCCGATCCGTCACTTGAAATTGAAGCTGACTCCGATCAGGGCGCTGCGAATCGTCGCCGGCGAGAACGGCCGGGCCGGCCGCACCGGCGGCTGTCCAAGCGTTTCTCCGGGCGCCGGCGTCCGGATCGCCAGCGCGGCGCCGCCGACGTTGATCGCGAGGCCGCGGACAACCAGCAGCGACAGGCCGGCGGCGGCGCCGATATCGGGGGCGACGACCGCGCCCGCGAACCAGCGCAGCCGCTCGCTCCACCCGGGCGCCGGCCGTGCGGCATCGTAGGTGCGGAACGCGCCGTTGACGAGCACGAGCGACGCCTGGCGCACCGGCGGGTCCGCGACGATGACGCCGCGGGAAAGAGTGGCGCGCGGCGACCGGCTTCGCGCCGCGACGAGGTAGGCGGTCGCGACCCCGAGGCTGAAACGTTCGTGCGGCGCGTTGCGGAGCCGCGCCGAGGCGGTCAGCACCGCCGGCTCGAGGCCGAGCGTCAGCCCGCGGAACGCGGCGTCCACGCGCTGCAGCGCCTGCCGGTTCCTGGTCGTGTCGGCTGCCGTCGCCCCACGGCACGCCGTCTCCTGCCGATCATACAGGGTGGCGAAGCTGTCCGCCGCCGCCTCCACGCAGCCGCGCGGGTCCCCGGCGCACACCGCCGGGATCTCGCGGATCGCGTCCGCCAGCGCGTCGGCGAGCCCGGCCGCACAGGCGACGTGCGGCGCTTCGACGAACACCATCCGCCGTCTCAGCGTCTCGGCTCGCTGCGCGATCACCGCCGCCGTTGGCGCGACCCGCGCCTGCAGCGCCATCTGGACCGAGGCGCGGCGGAAGGGCAGATCCACCCGCGCGACCGAGAGCCACGCCGGAGGAATCTCCGCCGCCTCGCGAACGCCGGCGATCGTCCCCTGCGCGGCGGCGACGGCCGCCAGCAGCGGCGCCGCGATCGCCGCCACGAACGCCGGCAGGCGCGCCTCCAGCGGACCACTCTCGCGCTCCGAGACGTAGACGCCTGTCAGGCGGTCACCGGCTGACGCCGTCAGGAAGATCTGGAACAGGCGTCCCCCGCCGCCCGCCCCGACACCCCCGAGCGAGCGGTCGTACAACCCGGCACCGCGACGCAGCACCGCGGTGTGGAGCACCGCTTCGCCCGTGGAGGTCGAGGCCGGCCAGGCCGGCCAGACAACGACGAGGGTGTCGGATCGAAGATCGATCGACTCCAGCGCCGTCCGATCCGCGGGATCGACGGGCGGGCACCGCCGCGCGGCCTCGACAACGCTGGCCGAGACGATTCGGAAGCGTGGTGCGTCGCCCGCTTCGAAGGCCCCGGTCAACGCCGGGATGAGCGCGGCGTCGGCGACGGGGCACTGCCCCAGCGGCCGGGCGACTGCCGGCGTCTGCGCCGCCGCGGCGATCGGCCAGAGGAGCGCACTCAGCGAACAGGCGATGGCGCGCGGTCGGCGCATCGGAGCCTCCTGTCGGTCGCGGAACGGATGGGAACGACGCACCCGAGGGGCGGGTCGGGGAGTGTTTAGCAAACCCCGATCCTGAACCGACGACGGCCGGTTTTCGAGCTCGACGGGGCGCTGCTGGCCGGTACGCCGGGATCCGCCGCTCCAGAAGCTGGCGAGCCGCTGGCTGCCACCCGGCCAACCGGTTGACCGGACCGGGCCGCGGGCGGCCGGCGCCTCTTCTCCCCGATCAACGTCAGCCGGTATGATGATGGGAAATGGAATACGTGCCGGCTGCCCGGCGCCATCAGCGTCACATGTCCCCGGCGCCAGCTCCGTTCCGGATCGCCTTTCTCGGCTGCGGCTTCATCACGCAGGTGCACAGCCGCCACCTCAAGGCGCTGCGCCCCGACGTGGTCTGGAGTTATGCGAGCCGCAGCGCCGACAAGGCACAGGCCTACTGCCGCCAGTACGGCGGCGTTGCGGCATTTGCCGATTACGCCCGGGCGATCGAGGATCCGGCGGTGGACGCCGTGGTCGTCGCGGTGCCGCCGCGCTTTCATCTGGATCTGACGCTGCAGGCGCTGGCTGCCGGCAAGCACGTGCTGGTCGAGAAGCCGGCGTTCCTCTCGACCGCGGACTACCGCGAGGCGATCGCGGCGCGCGACCGCGCCGGCCGCGTCGTGCTGGTCGGCGAGAACGACCACTACAAGCCGCTCGCCCGGCTGCTGCGCCGGCTGTTGGCGGACGACGTCATCGGCGAGATGGTGTTTGCCCAGTTCGTCACCATTGCCCGGCGGCTCAAGGCCGCGGACGACTGGCGCAACGACGCGCGCCTCGCCGGCGGCGACGCCTTCTTCGAGGAGGGGATCCACTGGCTGCATCTCGCCGGCAGCCTCGGCCCGCGCATTACCCGCATCGACGGCTACCGGCCGGCGCCGTCACGCCGCGGGCCGGACCGGCGCGACAAGAGCATGATGGTGGCGTTCCGCTACGACAACGGCGCCGTCGGATCGCTGTTCTACTCGCGCGAGATTCCCTCGCTCTTCCGCGGGCTGCGGGTCTCGAAGCTCTCCGGCCGCGATGGCGTCATCACCTTCGAGTCCAACGGCACCTTCGTGGTGGTGCGCGGCCGCGGCCTGCCGCGGCTGCTGTTCCCCGGCATCCGGGACATCCGCGGCTACCAGGCCATGTACCGCGACTTCATCGCCGCGGTGCGCGGCGGCGGCGTTCCCGAGATGACCCTCGAGCGCGCCGTCGACGACCAGCGGCTGATGGATCAGATCTACGCCTCGGCCGGGATCCCTGCGCCGTGAGCCTCGCCTTCGACGTCATCATCATCGGCAGCGGCGCGGGGGGCGGAACGATGGCCCACGCGCTCTCGGCGACCGACGCCCGCATCCTCATCCTGGAACGCGGCGACTTCGTCCCGCAGGAGCCCGAGAACTGGGATCCCGA
>JBDTOB010000496.1:0-3014 GCA_039933435.1 Acidobacteriota bacterium
CGAAACCCTTCCGCTTCCCACAGCCGCTCCTGCATCAGCATCTCGATGTAGTCGAGGAGGAAGCGGCCGCGCTCGACGGCCGACACCGTGCGCGCCGGGCGCCCCGCGGCGAGATCGGCCGCCTGCTGGAAGATCCACGGGTTTCTGAGCGCCCCGCGCCCGACCAGGACTCCGCCGACGCTGGCGCCGCGCATCCGCTCGACGACATGCGCGGGTTCGGTGCAGTCGCCGCTGCCGAAGACCGGGATCGAAATCCCTTCAGCGACGCGTCCGATCAGGCTCCAGTCGGACACGCCCGAGTACGACTGCGCGGCCGTCCGTCCGTGCACCGCCACCGCGGACGCGCCGGCCTCTTCCAGCCTCCGGGCGAGCTCGGGCGCATTGATCGCTCCCTCGTCCCATCCCGCGCGCATCTTGACCGTGACCGGAATCTTCACCGCCCGCGTCATCGCGCGCACCACCTCGGCGGCGTGCGCCGGCTCGCGCATCAGGCTGCACCCGGCGCTGTGCTTCGCAATCTTGTGCACCGGGCAGCCCATGTTGACGTCGACGATGTCCGCCCCCATCCCCTCGACGATCTGCGCCGCCGCCGCCATCTTCGCCGGATCGCCGCCGAAGATTTGAATCGAGACCGGCCGCTCTTCCTCGGTGTACTCCGCGTACTCCAGCGTGCGATCGATGCCGCGGACGAGCCCCTCCGAACTGACCATCTCGGTGACGACCAGCCCGCACCCCCCCTTCCGCTTCACCAGACGCCGGAAGGCGGTATCCGTCATCCCCGCCATCGGCGCAAGGGCGTATGGAGGCGACAACTCAATCTTGCCAATCTTCATCGCATCAACACCCCGGCACCCTGCTCATAATCCCTTGATGTCCGCGGCATCGACCTCGACGCTGATCGCCTGGCCGATCAAATCGACCGCCAGCACCAGCCGCGCGTGCGTGCCCTTGCGCACCAGCCGTCCGACGACTCCCTTGAGCGGCCCGTGGATGACTTCGACCATCGCCCCTTCGCGAATCAGCGGACAGGGATCGAACTGCAGCTCACTCTCGACCACCCGCCGCACGGCGTCGATTTCGACGTCTGGAATCGGGACGACTTCGTTGTCGAAGGACACGATGCTGACGACGCCGGTGCACTTCAGGATGGGGAGCCGGTCGCGGCTGTCGAAGCGCGCGAAGCAGTAGCCGGGAAACAGCGGCCAGTCGACCTTCTTCTTGCGATCCTTCCAGCGGCTCCACCGCGTGATGGTCGGAAGGAAGGTCTCGAATCCCCTGATCTGCAGCTGGTCGCGCACGACCTGCTCGTGGCGCGACCGCGTCCAGATCGCGTACCAGGGATCGCGGGGAAGCTCGGTCATGGCTGGTTCCGGCGGCGTCGCGCAGGCGTCCGGTCAGTTGCCCGGCGCGCCGGACGCCGGGACCTGCGCCAGCTGCTTCTCGTAGAGCTTGCGCAGCTCGTCGTTCTTCCACTCGATGATCGCCTGTCCGCGGACCCGCGCCAGGAACTTCCGCACCTCGGCCTGCTGTCGGGCGTCGTGGACCTTGTCGGCGACCAGATCGCGGACGCTGTCGAACGGCTGCGGCGCCGCCGGCTTGAGCGACTCGAGGCGCAGAATCTGGAAGCCGCGCGGCACCCGGAGCGGCTCGGTCACGTCGCCGGCCTTCATCTTGGCCACCAGCTGCTGCAGCGACGGCGCCACTTCGGCCAGGTTGATCGGGCCGATCAGGCCGCCGTTGGCCTTGGACGAGGACGCCGACACTTCCGCCGCGACAGTCGCGAAATCCTCCCCACCGGCGACCCGCGCCCGCACCGCCGCCGCCTGCTGGGCCACTTCATCGTCTTTGCCGACGTTGAGCGTCGCCTGGCCGCCCGTCGTGGTCGTCGGCACCTCGAGAAGAATCTCGCGGAGCGTGACGGTGGCCGGCTGGACGAATTCGTTCTGATGGGTCAGGTAGTACTGGCGGGCTTCCTGTTCGGTGATCTGCAGCTTGGACCCGACTTCATCGCGCTGCACCTGGCCGACGAGAAACTGCTTCTCGACGCTGTGGCGCAGATCCTCGACGGTCATCCCTTCCTGCTTCAGCGCCGCATAGAACTTCTGGTCGTCCTGGAGGTTCTGTTCCTTGCGCAGGTTGTCCATCCAGCTCTTGAACTGGTCGTCGCTGAGGTGGTAGCCCTTCTCCTTGCCCATCTGCAGGAGCAGCAGCTCGTCCACCGAGTCGACGAGAATCTGCGGCGTGACCTCGTCCATCGCCTTCTTCAGGGCATCGGCGTCGCTGGCCACGTCCGGCTTCAGCTCGCCGCCGCCGATGCGCTGGCGGATCGCGGCCGTCTGCTTTTCCTCGAGCTCGGTCTGGGTGATGATGTCGCCGTTCACCTTCACCAGCACGCGCTCGATGATCTGGGCGCGCGCCGGCGCCGCCATCGCCACCGCCAGGAGCCCGCCGGCAATCAGCTTGAGATTCATCACATCCACCCTAAGTTACTGTAGCAGAGTATCTTAACAAATCTAACGGCCCTCGGCCAACTCGCGCAGCAGCCCCGACACCCGCACAAACACGCCGTCGTCCGCCCGGGGATTCTCCGTCGCCGGCCGCATGATCTCGTCCTTCGTGAATCCCGACGTCACCTCGCCGGCCTGCGCCCGGGCGGCCCACCACGAGCCGCCGGCCACCGGATCCCCCCCCTTCCGCTTGCCGCGCGGCGGCGGGATCTGAGACGGCCTGGCGGCTGGCGGGCTCGGCGGCGCCGGCTGGGCCGCTGAAACCGCGGTCTTCTTCAGGTCGAGCTTGACGGTGGCGGGCGGCACCAGCATCACGTCGCCGCGGCGCTGGACGACGCGGAACAGCCAGCCTGGATCGAGCTTGGCTTCCGGCCTGAACTTTAAGACGACGACGGAGCCTTCGCGGTCGAGCGAGTCGAGCCCGATGCGGTCCGAAAGGAGCCGGATCGAGGCGTACTGGGCGAGATTCTGCACCGATTCCGGCGGCGGGCCGTAGCGGTCGCGGAC
>JBDTOB010000497.1:0-3011 GCA_039933435.1 Acidobacteriota bacterium
AGCCCTTCGGTCACCGAGCTCATCACGAAGATGTCGAACGCCTTGTGCACCGACAGGATGTCCGGCCGGAAGCCGGCGAGGACAACGTGCTTTTCGAGGTGGTGTTCGCGGATCTGCTGTTCCAGCTGTGCACGCAGCTCCCCCTCGCCGGCAATCACGAACCGCGCATCGGGCACGTGCGGCAGCACCTTCAGCGCCGCGTCGATCAGGTGCCGCTGTCCCTTGTGCGGCACCAGCGCCGCGACGTTGCCGACGATCGGCGCGTGATGCGGCAGGAACAGGTCCTGGTGGAGATTCGCCGCCGGCGCGGCGTCGATGTGTCCGAAATCGATGCCTTCGTGGATGACGACCGCGCGCATCGCCGGGACGCCGTCGGCGAGCAGCATGCGGCGGATGGCGTCCGACGCGCAGATGAAGCAGTCCACCTGGCGGTACTTCCACCGCGACAGCGCCGAGCCGCGGAGGTGGAAGTCCACCCGGCGCGATGCCACCAGCGGCGGCTTCGCCAGCGCGGTGCTCATCGACAGCGCCAGCCCGGCCATCGCCACCGCGTGGGGATCGTGGGCGTGGAGCACGTCGGGCTTGAGCTGGCGCACCACCCTCGAGAGCCGCCAGGCGGCGTTCAGATCCATCTCCATGCGGGGGGCGAGCGGCAGCAGGTCGAGACCCTCCCTGGCCCGCTGCAGCAGTTCCCCGCTCGGATGCGCCACCAGCATGGTGCGGTGCCCGAGCGCCCGCAGGCCGAGCACGGTCAGCAGGACCTGGTTCTGTCCTCCCCGCCAGGTGCGCGCCGTGTCGATGTGCAGCGAGAACATCAGCGGGACGGGCCGTCCGCGGCCGGCTGCTGCAGCTCCCGGAGCTTGGCGAACTTGAGGAAGACGTAATACGAATTGAGGACCGAGACGATCAGCCCGGCGGCGCCGTCGCCGATGCCGCGGCGGAGGATGTAGTTGCGGAGAAACGCAAACGGCGGATGGAGGAGGAGGTCGAGCACGCCGGCGCGTCGTCCCTCGGCCCGCCATTGTTCCGCGGCCAGCGTCGTGTAGCGGTCGATGGTGGCGAGGTGATGCGAGATGTCGCGATAGGCGTAGTGCCGGAGCTCGTGCCGCAGCTGCCCGGGGGCGCCCTCGAGCCGCAGCGACTCGTGCACCCGCCGATCGTCCCACTGCGCCGCCCGCCGGTCGTAGAGCCGCAGCTGCGCGTCGGGGTACCAGTCGGTCGATCGGATCCAGCGCCCCAGGTGCCAGGTGACGCGGGGGATGCGGTAGCCCTTCGCCGCCGGCGTGCCCTCGAGCAGCGCCCGGATTTCGGCGGCCAGCTCCGGTGTCACCCGCTCATCCGCGTCGAGCGACAGGATCCAGTCGTTCGACGCGAGGGACGCGGCGTAGTTCTTCTGCGCCCCGTACCCCGGCCAGGCGCGCACCTCGACCCGCGTCGCCAGCGGCCGCGCGATCGCCACGGTGTCGTCCGCGCTCTCCGCGTCCACGACAATCGTCTCGTCGGCCCAGGCCACCGATGCCAGCGCCGCGGCGATGTGGCGGCTTTCGTCTTTGGTGATGACCGTGACGGTCAGTTTCACGGGCGCGAGTCTATCAGGGACCACAAAACCCGGCACGTTGGCCCCCTGGCGCCCTGGCCCCTTGTGGTTACCTGCTCGTGAGCGGCACCAGCTGGACGGCCTCGAAGTTCACCACCGACCGGTTGTAGGCGATGATCGCGTTGAGCTCGGCGAGGCGGGCGGTGGCGAGGTCGCGCTGGGCCTGGAACAGCTGGAAGGTGGTGGAAAGGCCGACGGTCATCCGCTTCTGCTCGGCCTCGTAGCGGAGCTCGGCGAACTCGCGCGCCTTGCGCGTCGCCTCGACCCGCTTGAGGCTGGTGTCCACCTGCCGCCCGGCGTCGCGGACCTGCGCCGTGACCTGCAGCTCCTGGAAGCGGAGCGCCGTGACCTGCTGCTCGTGCTGGACCCGGCCCTGCGCCAGGGCCGCATCCGCGGCGCTGGTCCCGATCGGGTAACTGAGGTTCAACTGCACGCTCCAGGTCCGGAAGTTGTTCCCCAGCACGTCGCGGAAGGCGCTGCCGAAGCTCCGCTGGCTGGACCGGATGATCGGCGCCGGGATGACGCCGGCCCCGTAGTCGAACTCGTTCTGCGTGCCGCCGAGGCCGATGACGTTGTAGCTGGTGGTGAGGTCGACCGCCGGCAGCTTCTGGTTGTGCGCGTAGCGGATGGCGATGTCGGTCTGGTCCATCTGCCGGCGGAACTGGGCCAGGTCGGTGCGCTTGTCGAGGGCGCTCCGGATCGCCGCCTCGACGTCGACCGTCTGCGCCGACAGCACCGGCTGCTCCGAGGGGGTAATCCTCGTCTCCCAGAAGTCCGGTTGCGACGGATTCAGCACCAGCGTCCGCAGCGCATCCTCGAGCGACCGCACCTGCGCCTCGTTGATGATCACCGCTTCCTCGTTGCGCGACACTTCCGCCTGCGCCTCGACGATGTCGATTTGGGGGATGGTGCCGACTTCGACGCGCCGCTGGTTGTTGCGGAGCGACTCGTTGGCGAGATCGAGCGACTGCTGCGCGACCAGGAGCTGGCCGTTGGCGCCGACGAGATCGTAGTAGGCGCTCCTGACCGCCCGCGCCGTCTGGGTGAGCTGCTGCTGCAGCTGCAGGTCGACGATCTCCTGCTCCTTCTGGCCGGTGAGCAGCTGCTGGCGCAGGGCGTCGATCGAGAAATTGCGCAGCAGCGGCTGGGTGTAGATGGCATTGAGATTCGACGACAGCCGCGGGTTGTAGACGCTGCCGGCATTGCTGGTGGTGTTGCGGGCGCCGTCGAGGGTCACCTGGTAGCGGCCCCCGCCCCACTTGAGCAGCTGCTGGAGGCCGCCATTGGTGCGCAGGCCGGCGTTGCTGAGCGCCGTGCCGCTGCCGGTGAGGAAGTCCTCCGGCGGGGTGGTGCTGCTGTTCTTCACGAAGTTCGAGATCAGCGTTGGCGCAAACGAGGCGCGCGTCTGGCTCAG
>JBDTOB010000498.1:0-3005 GCA_039933435.1 Acidobacteriota bacterium
GTGAGGGCGAAGGTCACGACCCAGACGGCGACGTCGGTGCCGGTCAGCCGCAGCAGCTCGGGAATCTCGCGCCACTCCCCCATGTTGTAAGCGACCACGAGCAGGATGGCGGCCAGGATGCCGAGCGGGATGAAGCGCGCCAGGGGGGCGGCGTAGAGGAGGATCACCAGCAGCGTCGCGGCATGGACGATACCGGCGACCGGTGTGCGCGCCCCCGAGCGGATGTTGGTCGCGGTCCGGGCGATGGCTCCCGTGGCCGGGAGCCCGCCCACGATCGGCGAGGCGAGGTTGGCGAGTCCCTGCGCGACCAGCTCGACGTTCGGGTTGTGACGGTCGCCGCTCATGCGATCCGCGACCGTCGCGGACATCAGCGATTCGATCGCGCCGAGCATGGCGACGGTCACGGCGGGCATCACCAGGCTGCTGAGCGTGGCGAACGGCACGTGCGGCAGACGCAGCGACGGAAACCCGCCCGGCAGCCCGCCGAAGCGCGTGCCGATGGTCTCGACGGGCAGGCCGAGCAGCGGCACCGCCGCCGTCCCGGCCACGAGCACGAGGATCGGGGCCGGAATCCGACGGGAGATGCGCGTTCCGAGGATGAGCAGCGCCAGCGCGCCCACCGAGACCGCCGTCGCCGCCGGCGACCAGCTCCCGGCATGCTCGGCGAGGGCCCGCAGGCGCGGCAGGAACGCCGTGGGCTCGGACGCCAGCCGCAGACCGAAGAAGTCCCGCAGCTGCGTGCTGGCGATGAGGACCGCGATGCCGTTGGTGAATCCAACCACCACCGGCCGCGGGATGAATCGCACCGCCGAGCCCATGCCGGTCAGGCCGAGCGCGATGAGGATGCCGCCGGCCATCATCGTGCACACCAACAGGCCGTCGATGCCGTGGCTCGCGACGATGCCGGCGACGATGATGACGAAGGCGCCGGTCGGTCCGCCAATCTGGACCCGCGACCCGCCGAACACGGAGATCAGCGCGCCCGCCACGATCGCGCAGTAGAGGCCGGCCTGAGGCGGAACGCCGGACGCAATCGCGAAGGCGATCGCGAGCGGCAGCGCGACAAAACCGACGGTGATCCCGGCCAGGGCGTCGGCCGCGGCGGTCGGCCAGGTGTAGTGACGGAGGGCATGCACCAATCGGGGCCGTGGAATGTCCGCAAAGGCGAGCCGGAACATGCTCCGAGTATATAGCAATATTTATATATTCAATATTCTAAGTGTATCGTGGCTCTCCGGTCATGGACCGTAGAGCCACGCCGCCGCCTGCGGTCCCTGGTGCTCGCCGTAGCCGCCCGTGATCACCACTCCGCCGTTGGCCAGCGGCGCGGTCGCAGAGAACTGCCCGGCCATGCGCGCCTCTCCCTCCACGAGCTGAAACGACTCCGTGCCCGGATCGAAGATCTCGGCGCGGTCGGCGCCGCCCGCCAGCAATACGCGGCCGTCCGGCAGGCGCACGGACGTGCCCTGGTGCTTGTAACGCGGCACCCGCATGTCGGCGATGCGCCGAGCGCGGCCGGTGCGCGGGTCGAAGATCTCGGCGCTGGCGTAGCGGCCCGCGAAGTCCCGCTCGTCGGTGCCGCCGGAAATCAGCACGCGGCCGTCCGCCAGCAGAATCGCGTCGTGCTTGTGCCGGCGCACCGTCATGTCGCCCGCCGGAGCGAACCCCCCGACCGAGGGGTCGTAGATCTCCTGGCTCGTGTAGAGCTCGACGTCCGTGCGGCGGCCCCGGTGCCCGCCCGCGACGAGCACGCGGCCGTCGGCGAGGCGCGCGGCGGCGTGGCTCTCCCGCGGCACGCCCATCGCGCCGGTCGCGGTAAACGTGCCGGTGGACGGGTCGTAGAGTTCGGCGCTGGCGAGGAACGTCCAGCCAGGGCCGACGCCCCCGGCGAGGAGCACACGGCCGTCGGCGAGGCGGACGGCGACCTGTCCGGCGCGCGCGCTGCGCATCGTGCCGGTCGCCGCGAACGTGCCCGCAGATGGGTCGAAAATCTCGGCGCTGGCGAGCGACGTGCCGCGCGCGTCGTAGCCGCCGGCCAGCAGCACCTTCCCGTCGGCGAGCGTCGTCGCGGTGTGGCTCTGGCGCGGCGTCGCCATCCGTGCGGCCGGCGTGAAGCGCCGTGACCAGGAATCGTAGAGCTCTGCCCCCGCCAGGGTGTCCTCCTGGCCGGTGAAGCCGCCGGCGACGAGCACGCGGCCGTTGCCCAGGCTGGTGGCCGTGTGGGCGGCGCGTCCCTGCGCCATCGGAGCCGCGGCCGCAAGCGTGCCGGCGGCGCGCGCCGCTGCCGCCGCGCGCATCTGCTGCGCCTGCCAGCCGCCGATGGCGAGGGTCAACACCATCGCGGCCAGAGGACGGATCGGCGTCGTCAGGTCAGGCATCGTTCCAAGGTATCAGGCGGAACAAGGGATGTCCCGTTCGATGATCATTCCCTGGCCGTTGTCGGGTGCCTCGATTGGACGTCCCCCACACCGCGATGCCGAGGAGGCCTGCAATCCATCGTCGCGATCATGGAGTGTTCGCGGTGCTCGCGACGGGACCGGCGGTGGCCGGCGTTTAGGGCCTGATGGGCTTCATGATGGCGCATCCGGCGCACGAAATCGGCATCCGGATCGCGCTCGGAGCAAGCCGCGGCGACGTGATGCGCCTGGCCGTCGGCCACGCAGCCCGGTCGACAACGCAACAGCCGCCAGTATCAGGGCCGTGGTGCCGCGGGCAGTCCGCTGTGCCAGAATGAAGCCGATGCGAGTCGGACCGGGATCCTGAGGCGGTTCGCTCAGTGGATCGGTCGTCACGATCCGGATCGCTGAGCGGCTCCATGAACACCCCCGTCCCGTCCGTTGACGACGCCCGGCGCCTGCAGGCGCTCAGGCAGTACGACGTCCTGGATACCCCTCCCGAGCCTGCCCTGGATGACCTGACGTCGCTGGCCGCCCGGATCTGCGGCACCCCGATCGCCCTGGTGGCGCTGCTCGACGACCGGCGCGCCTGGTTCAAGTCGGTCGTCG
>JBDTOB010000499.1:0-2997 GCA_039933435.1 Acidobacteriota bacterium
GTTCCGGGTTCGGGGTTCGGGTTCGGGGTTCCGGGTTCGGGGTTCGGGGTTCCGGG
The DNA here is from genome assembly GCA_039933435.1 of Acidobacteriota bacterium. Taxonomy (GTDB): domain Bacteria; phylum Acidobacteriota; class Vicinamibacteria; order Vicinamibacterales; family 2-12-FULL-66-21; genus JALZOC01. The sequence continues at coordinate 57 of JBDTOB010000499.1, forward strand.
TTCAGGGTTCGGGGTTCCGGGTTCGGGGTTCGGGTTCGGGGTTCCGGGTTCGGGGTTCGGGGTTCCGGCTACGGGGTTCGGGGTTCCGGCTACGGGGTTCGGGGTTTCGGCTACGGGCGCATGGGCCCACTCGTGCGCGCAGACATTACAGAACGCCCCTTCGGGCGGCGCCGCCTCGATCAGGGTCGGGTCGTCGCAGCCGCATTTCGGGCAGCGGTCGAGGCTCACCGGATCGGCGGGGCGGTCCGGCGCGGGCGCCTGCGCCGCGGACGGCTCGTCATGGCCGCCGGCGGACGCCGCGCCCCCCGCGGCGATCGCCCGGCCACTCGCCTGGCGCAGGCCATTGACATACATCAGCCCGAGCCGCACCTTGCCGTCGGGATCCACCCGGCACTCCCAGTCCGACACCTGCACGTCAATCGGCGCGAAGCGGACGCCGTGGCGCTGCGCGTCCTTCACCAGCGTCGCCGGATGGTAGAAGCCCATCGGCTGGTTGTTGAGCAGCGCCGTATAGAACGCCGCCGGGTAATGCGCCTTGAGATAGGCGCTCGCGTAGACGAGCAGCGCGAAGCTCGCGGCATGCGACTCGGGGAAGCCGTAGAGCGCAAACGAGGTGATCGACCGGATGATTTCGTCCGCCGCCGCCCCGGTAATCTGGCGCGCCGCCATCCCGGCGCGCAGCTTGCCCTCGATGACCTGCATCCGCTGCTCGGATCGCTTGAAGCCGAACGCCCGCCGCAGCTCCTCCGCCTCGCCTCCGGAAAACCCCGCCGCCACCATCGCGATCCGCAGCAGCTGCTCCTGGAACAGCGGTACTCCCAGGGTGCGCGCCAGGATCGGCTCGAGCGAAGGATGCGGATAGACGACCGCTTCGAGCCCCTGCCGCCGCTTCAGGAACGGGTGCACCATCTGCCCGACAATCGGCCCCGGCCGGATGATCGCCACTTCGACGACGATGTCGTAGAAGCGCGCCGGCCGGAGCCGCGGCAGCGTCGCCATCTGCGCCCGGGACTCGACCTGGAAGATGCCGATGGTGTCCGCCTCCTGCAGCATCCGGTAGACCGCCGGATCGTCCGCCGGCAGGTGCGCCAGATCCACCGCCGCCTCCCGGCTGTCCGGCGGCGTTCCGGCGTTGACCAGCTCCAGCGCATCCTGCAGGACCGCCATCATCCCCAGTCCCAGCAGATCGACCTTGACGATGCCCATGTCGGCGCAGTCGTCCTTGTCCCACTGCACCACCACCCGATCCGGCATGCTGGCATTCTCGAGCGGCACCACTTCGTCCAGCCGGCCGTGCGACAGCACCATCCCGCCCGAGTGCTGTCCGAGATGCCGCGGCAGATCCTGGATGGACTCCCACAGCCGCCCGAACGTCCGGACCACCGGGTGCTGCGCATCGAGCCCGACCTCCTGGAGGTGGCGCGCCAGCGTGTCCTTCGGGTCCACCCACTCGAAGTGGTTCATCACCTTGGCGAGGCGATCGACCTGCGCCGGCTCGAGTGACAGCACCTTGCCGACTTCGCGCGCCGCGCTCCGGCCCCGATAGGTGATGACGTTGGCGGTCATCGCCACCCGCGGCCCCTGGAGCGTGACCCCTGGCGGCACCGGCGGCGCGCCGCGGCCGCCGCCAGCCGCCGCCGCGCCGCGGGCGCCGTACTTGTCGTAGAGATGCTGAATGACCCGCTCGCGGCGATCGCCGCTCGGCAGATCGAGGTCGATGTCGGGCCACTCTCCCCGCTCTTCCGACAGGAAGCGTTCGAACAGCAGGTCCATCCCCACCGGATCGACAGCGGTGATGCCCAGGCTGTAGCACACCGCGCTGTTGGCCGCGGAGCCGCGCCCCTGCACCAGGATGCCCTGCTGGCGGCAGTAATTGACGATGTCCCAGACGATGAGAAAGTAGCCGGCGAGATCGAGCTTCTCGATGAGATCGAGCTCGCGCTCGATCTGGCGTCGGGCCCGCTCCGCATAGGGACGATAGCGCTCACGCGCGCCGCTCTGGGTGATCTTCCGCAGGAACGACGCCATCGTCTCGCCCGGGGGCACCGGATACTCCGGAAACCGGTATCCCAGATCCGCCATCGAGTAGGCGAGCCGATCGGCGAGGTCGCGGGTGGCCGCCACGGCGCCGGGTCGATCGGCAAACAGCCGCGCCATCGCCTCCGGCGGCTTGAGATAGCGCTCCGCGTTCCACGCCAGCCGGCGCCCGGCCCGCTCGAGCGTCGTCTTGTGGCGGATGCAGGTGAGGACGTCGTAGAGCGGCCGATCGGCGGGCTGGGCGAAGCGCACGCCGTTGGTGGCGATGACCGGCACGTGAAACGCCGAGGCCAGCTCGACCAGCGCCTGGTTGTCGGCCTCCTCGTCGCGCAGGAGATGCCGCTGGATCTCGACGCAGACATTGGCCGCGCCGAAGGTGCCGACGATGCGATCGATCAGGCCGCCGACGCCGAACTGCCGCCCGCCAAGCGCGGTGCGGCCGACCAGCGCCACCAGGCCGCCGACCACGCCATCGAGCTCGTCGAGCCCCAGCGAGCCCTCCCCTTTCGGCGCGCGCAGCTTCATGCGGGTGATCAGCCGGCAGAGATTGCGGTAGCCGGCCGCCGACTCGATCAGCACCGGCAGGCGGAAGACCGCCCCGCCGTCGCCGAGGCGCAGCGTCAGCTCGGCGCCGATGATCGCCCTGAGACCGGCGCGCCTGGCGGCCAGGTGGAAGCGCGGCGCGCCGTAGAGGCCGTCGCGATCGATGAGCGCCAGCGCGGAATATCCGAGCGCCGCCGCCCGATCGACGAGCGCTTCCGGGAGCGACGCGCCGTCGAGAAAGGAGAACGCGGACGAAGCGTGGAGCTCGATATACACGGACCATTCACCCCGGGAACACTCAATCGAAGACGCCGTCGAGGAACCAGCCATCCCGCTGGCGATCCCGGAAGAGCCGGCAGAG
>JBDTOB010000500.1:0-2978 GCA_039933435.1 Acidobacteriota bacterium
CCGGTGGCGCAGAATCGCGTACGCGAACGACGCCGGAACCGCGAGGAAGATGAGCACCAGCACGGTGACCGTGAGCGTCGCAAAAATGTCCGCTCCTGGATTGCGCCAGTAGGCGCCGACGACCGCCGCGCCCGCGACAACACCGACGATCACGCCGAGCGTCAGCACGTGAATGCGGCGCCGCTCGGTCGGTGTCGCCGCGGCGCGGCGATGCATCAGCAGCAGCCCCACCGCGACCGCCCCGTAAACAACGTTGACGGCGAAGATCCAGGCATTCCAGTCTGGCACGCCGGTCGGCGGCCCTGGCGCGCGCGCGATCCGGCTCCACCCGTAGAGATGCCAGCCGACCATCAGCGCTGCCGGGACCAGCGCGGCGCTCACGGTGGCCGCCGATGCGCGGCGGCGCGGAAACACGGCGAAAAATACAAAGAGCAACGGCCCGACGGCAACAGTCGTCGCAAACGGGACCCACAACAGGGCGGCGAGCGGTGAAGGCAGCGAGTGCCAGAAGGACACCAGGCGCATCGGCAGCACGAGCGAAACCGTGGCCGTGGAGGCGAGCAGCAGCGCGCCGAGCAGTGCGGACGATTGTAGGGGCCGCCGGAAAGCGACAACAAGGGCGAAGCCGAGCGTCACGATCTGTGCCAGCCGAAACGCCAGCAGACCCGGACGTGGAGCGCCGGTTTGCCACTGCCCGAGGCCCGACGTCAGCAACAGGCTAGTGGTCGAGAGCTGGCCGCCGTGAGTGAACTCGATCTCGAGTGGCTGCGATGGATCGAGGTGGACGCGCACCCACTCCCAGTCGGTGCGCCCTTCGATAACGTGCCCGTTCGCTCGCGTGATGCGGTCGCCCGTCTCCAGACCGGCCCGGGCGACTGTTGAGCCTGGCTGCACGTTCCCCGCCGTCACCGACCCGGAATCGAACCGGGGAACGAATCCGATCGGCGAGACTCGCAACAGATCACAGGTGACCAGCAGCGCAAGATATCCGGAGTATCCAATGGCGAGGACGATCAGGCCGATACGCGCAAGGGCGGACGCGAGCCGAGCGGCGCCCTCAGGGAGACGCGTCAGCGTGCGATCGTCTTCTCCCACAAGCCCACCATGCCGCCGGCCCGGAAGCCAGGCCTGCTATGACCGAGTGAACGGACGGCCCGGCAAAATGTGGACGACTGTACTACACAAACTTCCTTCAGATTGGTCGATCGCCGGCCCGGGCGACTTGCCCCGAGCTGCCTGAGCCGCGGCCCGTATTGGCCGTAGCGCGAAGCGCACCCAAGGATCCGACCAGGCGGGCAGCGCGGGCGAACACCTCGCGCTGACGTGCACCCGGCGATCGCGTTGAGCGCCTGAATCAGACCCGATCGAATCGATCGAGATTCATCACCTTGTCCCACGCGGCGACGAAGTCGCGCGCGAACTTCTCCTCCGAGTCGGCACACGCATAAACCTCCGCGAGGGCGCGGAGCTCGGAGTTCGACCCGAAGACCAGGTCGACGCGGCTGGCGGTCCATCGCGGATCGCCTTTCTTGCGGCAGGTCCCCTCGAAGGACTGCGCGGCGGCCGACGTCGGCTTCCACTCCGTGCCCATGTCGAGGAGCTGCACGAAGAAGTCGTTGGTCAGCGTTTCCGGCCGCCTGGTGAAGACGCCATGATCGCCCTGGCCGGCATTTACCTTCAGCACCCGCAGGCCGCCGATGAGCGCGGTCATCTCGGGCGCGCTCAGCGTCAGCCTGAAGGCCCGCTCGATCAGCAGATGCTCCGCCGGCACCTCGTGCCCCTCGCCGATGTAGTTGCGGAACCCGTCCGCGTCCGGCTCGAGCACGGCGAAGGATTCGACGTCGGTCTGCTCCTCGGTGGCATCCGTCCGGCCAGGCTTGAACGGCACCTGCAGATCGTGTCCCGCATCCTTCGCAGCCTTTTCGACGGCCGCACATCCTCCGAGCACGATCAGATCGGCGAGCGACACTTGCTTGTTCGCGCCCGTCTGCGCGTCGTTGAACGCTTGCTGGATTCCTTCCAGGACCGTCAGCACCTTGGCCAGCGCCGGCGGATTGTTGACCGCCCAGTCCTTCTGCGGCGCCAGGCGGATCCGGGCGCCGTTGGCGCCGCCGCGCTTGTCGGTGCCGCGGAAAGACGAGGCAGAGGCCCAGGCGGTGGAGACGAGCTGGGAGACCGACACGCCCGACGCCAGGATCGTGCGCTTGAGGCTGGCGATGTCCTTCGCGTCGATCAGCGCATGCGTCACCGCGGGCACCGGGTCCTGCCAGATCTGCGGCTCGCTGGGCACCTCCGGGCCGAGGTAGCGCGTGATCGGGCCCATGTCGCGGTGGGTGAGCTTGAACCAGGCTTTCGCGAAGGCGTCGGCGAACGCCTGCGGGTTGGCGTAGAAGCGGCGCGAGATCTTCTCGTAGATCGGATCGAAGCGCAGCGCGAGATCCGTGGTCAGCATCGACGGCGCGATCTTCCTGGACGGGTCGTGGGCGGCCGGAACGGTGCCGGCGCCGGCGCCGTTCTTCGGCTGCCACTGCTTCGCGCCCGCCGGACTGGTGGTCAACTCCCACTCGTACTCGAAGAGATGCGTGAAGAAGTCGTTGCTCCACTGCGTCGGCGTCGTGGTCCAGGTGACTTCGAGACCGCTGGTGATCGCGTGGGCGCCCGTGCCGGTCTCGTAGGCCCCCTTCCAGCCGAACCCCTGCTCCTCGAGATTCCCGCCTTCCGGGTCGAGGCCGACGTGGGTCGCCGGCGCCGCCCCGTGGGTCTTGCCGAACGAGTGGCCGCCGGCAATCAGCGCCACCGTTTCCTCGTCGTTCATCGCCATGCGGCCGAACGTCTCGCGAATGTCCCTCGCCGCGGCGACGGGATCGGGCGTGCCGTTCGGCCCCTCGGGATTCACGTAGATGAGCCCCATCTGGACCGCGCCGAGAGGATTGGCGAGCTGCCGGTCGCCGCTGTAGCGCTCGTCGCCGAGCCAGGTG
>JBDTOB010000501.1:0-2970 GCA_039933435.1 Acidobacteriota bacterium
GTCCAGCCGAAGCTCTGCACGTTGATCACGTAGATCAGCACCATCGAGAGCAGCAGTCCGACCCCGAGCCCGATCACCTGGCTGACCGCGCCGATCAGCAGCGCTTCCCCCACCACCATCCGGCGAATCTGCTTCCCGCCGGTCCCGATCAGGCGCAGGATCGTGAGGTCGCGCTCGCGCTCGAGAATCAGCGTCAGCAGCGTCCCCGAGACGCCGAGGATGGCGACGACGATGGCGATGATCTCCAGCGCATAGGTGATCGCAAAGGTGCTGTCGAAGATGCGCAGCACCTCGGTGCGCAGCGATCGGTTGGTGTTGATCGTCACCCGGCGGGTCTCGCCGACTGCCCCGAGCAGCCGCTCGCGCGCCGCGTCCGGGTCCACCCCGGCACGCAGATACACGCTCAGGCTGCTGATCGCGGTATCGCCGAACCGCCGCTCGAAGGCGGGGCGGTCCATCACCAGCACGCCGCGGTCGCTCGAATAGTCGTAGTAGACGGCGGCGATCCGGAACGCCGCCGGTCCCTGCGGCGTCGGCAGCACCACCTCGTCGCCGACCCCGAGATGCTGCTTGAGGACGAAGCTCTCCGAGACGGCGACGGCGTCCTGGCCGACGGCGCGGCGCATCGCCTCGCGGGCGTCGGCGGGCGCCTTGAAGAGCAGCGAGCCGTGATCGAGCAGGACGTTGAAGTCTCCGCCTCCCACCCGGACGCGGGTGTCGGCATACGGGACCTCGATGCTGCGGAAGCGATCGACCGCCGCGACATCGGGGCTTGCCGTGAATACGCGCACCACGTCGGGCGACAGCGTGTCGCCGGCGGCGCCCCGCCGCGCCCCCGGGGCGACGAAGAGATCCGCCTGGAGCGTCTGCCCGACCCAGTAGGCCACGGTGTCGCGGAAGCTGCCGATCATCACCGAGATGGCCACCATCATCGACAGGCTCACGGCCAGCGCCGCGACCGAGATGGACAGCCGCGGGATGGCGGCCGAGAGGTTGCTCACCGCCAGCCAGTCCTCGACCTTCAGCAGCCGCCGGGCGGGACGTTCGAGGCCGCGCGCGGCGGCGTAGAGCACCGAGGGCACCAGAAACGAGGCGCCGAAGACGATGACCACCGCCGCGGCATAGCCGAACAGCGGCAGGCCGTTGACCGGGCCGAGGGTGGCGAGCCAGGCGCCGGCCGCGAGGAGGACGAGGCCCGCGCCCAGCGATCGCCGCGGGAACCGGCCGCGGATGTCGGCCTGATCCCCGCCGCGGATCGCCGCCATCGGCGGCACCCGCGATGCCTCCACCGCCGGCACCAGCGCCGCGAGCAGCGACAGCGGCACGCCGGTGGCGAACGCCAGCACCGCATCCCGCCACGACAGCGACGGCGGCGCCGCGGCGGTGGCGATGTAGAGGACCGACACGGTGGTCGAGGTCAGCGCCACCGTGGCGGTGGCCAGCAGCCGCGCCAGCAGCAGCCCCAGTCCCGATCCCAGCGCCGAGAGCACCGCCGCCTCGGCCAGGAACAGCGCCCGCACCCCGCCGCGCGTGACCCCGAGCCCGCGCAGCGTGCCAATCTCGGCCCGCCGCGACAGCACCGCCACCGACACGGTGTTGTAGACGAGAAACAGCCCGACCAGCAGGGCGATGTAGGAGAGCGCCGTCAGGTTGAGGTGGAAGGCCGCGAGCATCCGCTCGGCCTGCCGGCCACGCTCCGCCGGCCGCTGCACGGTCAGGCCCGGCGGCAGTCGGCTGGCAATCGCCGCCTCCGAGGCCTCCGCGTCCGCCCCGTCCGGCAGCCGGATCTCGACGCGGTCGATCCGGCCGAGCCGGTCGAGGGTCTGCTGCGCCGCGGCGATGTCCATCAGCACGAAGCGGCCGTCGAGGACGCGCGCCGGCCCCTCGTCCTTGAGCAGGCCGCGGACGCGGAGGGTCACGGCGCGATCGCCGACGAAGGCCTGGAACGTGCCTCCAGGTGCCAGCCCGCGCGGCTCGGCGAACCGGGCCGCGACAATCGCCGATCCGGGATCGAGCAGCAGGTCGAGAAACTCCCTGGTCCGGGTTTCCTCGCCGGGGGCATTCCCGGTCAGCAGCGCATAGTCGCGGAAGGGCTGGTCCCTGAGAATGTCCACGCCCAGCACCCGCAGCACCTCGGAGGGCCGGCCCGGCTCGCGGTAGACGAGGTCTCCCTCGACCACCGGTGCCACCTGTCCGTAGTCGCGCAGCCAGCCAATCTCCAGCAGGCGGAGCTCGTCGATGCCGGCGCCGACCCCCACCACCTCCAGCGACGCCCGCCCCGACACGGTGTTGAGCGCGGTCTCGAAGCCGGCGAGCGAGCTGGCGTTGGTCAGCTGGATCGCCACCACGACCGCGACCCCGAGCGCGATGCCGACCGCCGTCAGCCCGGCGCGCAGCGGCTCCTGCACCATCCGCCGGAGAATGAACCAGCTAAACAGTCGCACCGGGTCCGCCCGACTCGATCCGGCCGTCGCGCATCCGCACCACCCGCTGTGCCGCCGCCGCGATCTCCGGCGCGTGGGTCGCCAGCAGCATCGTCACCCCGGTCTCGCGATTGAGCCCGGTGAGCAGCTCGATGATGCGGCGCCCGTTCTCGGAGTCGAGGTTGCCGGTGGGCTCGTCGGCGACGAGCAGCGCGGGGCGATGCACCAGCGCCCGGGCCACCGCGCCGCGCTGCATCTCGCCCCCCGAGAGCTGCTGGGGATAGTGCCTCAGGCGTCCGGCCAGTCCGACCCGCTCGAGCAGCGCCCGCGCCGCCGGCTCGGCCTGCGCGGTCCGCTGGCCGCCAAGCAGCAGCGGCAGCTCGACGTTCTCCAGCAGGGTGAGGGTCGGCAGCAGGTTGAAGAACTGGAAGACGAATCCCACCCGCTCGCGCCGGATCCGCGTCAGCGCATCGTCGTCGAGCGACTCGAGGTCCGACGACTCCAGCCGCACCGTGCCGCTCGACGGCCGGTCCATCGCGCCGCAGAG
>JBDTOB010000502.1:0-2960 GCA_039933435.1 Acidobacteriota bacterium
GCCGACATGTAGCCCTGTTCGATGTCGGACACCGGCAGGCGGCGCGACTCGATGCACTCGAGGAAGTTCTTCATGTGCGCCCGGATCGCCGGCGCGACAGGGGTCTCGAGATCCTTCTCCGTCCGGTCCTCCGGATACTGCTCGAGCTCGTAGGTGACATCCTCGTGTACCGGCGCCTGTCCCTTGCCGGAGGGGATGAAGTCGTAGCCCATCACTCCCGCCTTCAGCGTGCCCTTGTCGCCGTAGAAGGTCGCCGCCCACGGGTACTTCGGATCCGGCGCGTCCCCCCAGGAGCGATGGGTCCAGACCACCTTGACGTCCGGGAAATCGAACGTCGCTGTCTGGGTGTCGGTGATGTTGGCCTTGCTGGCCTTGTCCACCATGATGCCGCCCGAGGAATCGACGCGCGTCGGCATGCCGAGGTCCATCATCCACCGCACCATGTCGAGCATGTGCACGCACATGTCGCCGACGATGCCGTTGCCGTATTCCATGAAGGCGCGCCAGCTGCGCGGGTGGACGAGCTTGTTGTAGGGGCGCATCGGCGCCGGACCGGTCCACATCTCGTAGTCGAGATACTCCGGCGGCGCGGTATCGGGCGGATTGTCGGTCGCCCGCATATGGTAGTAGCAGCAAATTTCGACGTAGGCGATCTTCCCCAGCCGCCCCTCGCGGATGACGCGGTCCCGCGCCCGCACCAGGTGCGGCGTGCTGCGCCGCTGCATCCCGACCTGGACGACGCGCTTGTACTTCCGTGCCGCCGCGAGCATCGCCTGGCCTTCGACGATGTCGACGCTGATCGGCTTCTGCACCCAGACGTCGAGCCCGGACGTGACCGCCTCAATCATCGGCAGCGCGTGCCAGTGGTCGGGGGTGTCGATGAGGACCAGGTCGAGGTCCTTCTCGCGCAGCATCTCGCGGTAGTCGCCGTAGGTTCGCGGCCGCTTCTTCGAGAGCTGCCTGGTGGCGACGAGATCCGCGGCGTCCGAGACCATGTGCGTGTCGACGTCGCAGAGCGAGACGACCTCGACCGGGGCGACCTGGATCAGCCGCAGCAGATCCGCCTTCCCGTACCAGCCGGTGCCAATCAGTCCGACGCGCTTGCGGGTGTCGGCGAGCTGCACCGCATACTTCGGCAATCCCGTCACCGCCAGGGCCGCCGCGCTCTTCCTGATGAACTCACGCCGTTCCATGCCCATCTCCCACCCCCACGAGGGGGACACTCATCTTTAGGCTAACTCGTTGCAAACACGCATCGAGCGTGCAAATGGACCTGGATCGCCCGCCGTCACACCCCGGGCCAGTCCGGCAGGCCCTTGGCGGCGCGCACTCCGCGGACGATGGCCTCGGCGACGACGTCGGCGGCGAGCGCTCCGATGACCGTCAGCTGCACATCGGTCCGCGGCAGCTTGCCGGTCGACGTGGCGATCAACTGGTCGCCGTCACCGGTCGTGTGATACGGCCTGACCGCTCTCGCGGCGCCGCAATTGGCCATCGACGCCACTTTCGTCAGCATCGTCTTGGTCAGCGCCACGTTGGTGGCGACGACGACGATGGTGGTGCTGCCGAGCGCGGGGTCCTGGATCGGCTCGCGGGAGGCGCCGGTGACGATGCCGCGCATGACCTCGACGCTGTCGGCGAGCGTGCCGTCCGGGCGACGGGCGCCGGCGATGATGCGGCCGGTCTTCCAGTCGAGGATGTCGCCGGCGGCGTTGACGACCGCGAGCGCGCCGATGACGACATCGCCGAGCGTGAGACTCGCCGAGCCGATGCCGCCTTTCATGCCGGAGAAGCCGCGGCCGCGGTGCATCTTGCCGACGGTGGCGCCGGCGCCGGCGCCGATGCTGCCTTCCGGAACCGGTCCCGAACCGGCGGCGGCGCACGCCTTGTAGGCGGCATCGGCATCGGGCCGGATGCGGGGGTCGCCGACCGCCAGGTCATCGATGGCGCCGGTGATGACGATGGGGATGCGGAGATCGGGGGTGCCCCAGTCGAAGCCGACCTTGTGTTCCTCGAGGAAGCGGATCACCCCGCCGGCCGCGGCGACGCCGAACATCCCGCCGCCGGTGAGAAAGATGGCGTGGATCTGTTCGACCGGGCTGACCGGCTGGAGCAGCACGCCGAAGGCCTCGGCGGGGGCGGAGCTGGCATAGTCGGCGCCCGCGGCGGCGGCGCCGTCGAAGAGAATCGCGGTGCAGCCGGTGGGACGCCGGCTGTCGGTGAAGTGCCCGACGCGGATGCCGGGAACGTCCGTCAGCGTGCCACGAGCGCCCGACGTTTGCGCCAGCCCGGTCCCGGCCCCCAGCCCCAGCCCTACCGTGCCCAGGGCCAGCGACTCCGCAAACTCCCGCCGGCTGTAATCAGTCACCCGCCCTCACTTGCCACTCTTGGCACCCTGGCGCTTCTGTCACTCTTGGCACCCTGGCGCCCTGTTCGTTAGAGCCCCTGATACGCCCTGAACAGCGCCTTGAAGTACTGGAGCACGCGAATGGCGTCGGTCGACTCCGGGATCTCGGCGAAGCAGTAGCCCTGGAACTTCATCCCGGCCAGCGACGAGATCAGCGTCCGCCAGGGATATTCCTCGAGCGAGAGATCGCGCATGTGGACCTGGCCGATCTGGTCGCGGAGCAGCTTGAAGTTGGCCTCGAAGCCGCCGTCGAGGAGGTCCGTCTGATTCGAGTTCCAGCAGGCGCGAACGTTGGGATGATTGCCGCCGTAGTCGAGGATCTTGCGGATCCGCGGCACGCGCTGCGTCTCCGGCCCGTGGACCTCGAGCTGGATCATCACGTTGTTGTCGCGCGCGAAGGCGCCGCATTCGGCCAGCGCCTTGCCGATCTGCTCGAGCGTCTGATTTTCCGGCACGTCCTTGCGCAGGCCGTTCGGCCGCACCTTGACGCTGGGGGAACCGACATCCTTCGCCAGCTTCACCCATTCCTTGGTCTCGTCGATGTTCTTGCGGA
>JBDTOB010000503.1:0-2957 GCA_039933435.1 Acidobacteriota bacterium
CCACGACCGCGACGACGAGCCGGACCGGCACGCTGACGATTGCGGGCACGACCTTTACCGTGACCCAGAACGGGACGGGCCCGTGCAACTTCACGCTTTCGAACACGTCGCAGACGCTGCCGGCAGCCGGTGGGTCGGGCAGTGCGGCCGTGACGACTGCCGCGGGTTGCGCCTGGACCGCCACCAGCAACGCCTCGTGGCTGACGGTGAGCAGCGGCGCGAGCGGCAGCGGCAACGGCTCGGTGGCCTTCGACGTCGCCGCCACGACCGCGACGACGAGCCGGACCGGCACGCTGACGATTGCGGGCACGACCTTCACCGTGACCCAGAGCGGCGCCACCCCCCCGTGTGCGTTCACGCTGTCGTCGGCGTCACAGGCGCTGCCGGCGGCCGGCGGATCCGGTACCGTCGCGGTCACGGCCGGCGCGGGCTGCGGCTGGACCGCCACGAGCAACAACACCTCGTGGCTGACGATCAGCAGCGGCGCGAGCGGCACGGGTAACGGCTCGGTCGGGTTTGCGGTCGCCGTCCGGACCTCGACCAGCAGCCGGACCGGCACCCTGACGATTGCCGGCAGCACCTTCACCGTGACCCAGGCCGGGACCTCGGGCTGCACCTACGCGCTCTCGCCCACCTCGCAGAATCTGCCGTCTTCCGGCGGCTCGGCCGCCATCGCGGTCACCGCGGGCTCCGGCTGCGCGTGGACCGCGTCGAGCAACGCGTCGTGGGCGACGGTGCTCATCGGCGCCAACGGCAGCGCGAACGGCAGCGTCAGTCTGAGCGTCAACGTCAACACGACCGCCTCGGCCCGCACCGCGACGGTGACGATCGCCGGGCAGACGGCGACTATCGCGCAGTCGGCGCCGTGCAGCTTCGCTGTCGGGCCGGCCAGCCTCACGGCGCCGGCGAGCGGCGTCACCGCGACCGCGACAGTAACGACGCAGGCGGGGTGCAGCTGGTCGGCGTCAACGGGCACGTCGTGGCTGAGCATGACCGGCGCGGGGACCGGCTCGGGAAGTGTGTCTTACACCGTGGCCGCCAACCAGTCGGCCAACAGTCGGATGGGAACCCTGGTGCTTGCCGGGCAGGCCGTCGTCGTGACGCAGGCGTCCCTTAAGGTTTCGTCCCCCGGGAGGCTGCGCATTCTCGGTAGTCAGTAACGCGGACGCCTCCGGGGCGAGCCGCTCGGGCACGGACGCCAGTCGGCCGGCCCGGATCCCAGGAGGACCAGGCGAATCCGCGATGGGCCGGCGCCGTGGCGGGGCGAGACCGGCTTTGCCGGACCTCCCGCAGCGCCAGGTTCAGGCGCTCGGCCAAGTGACCGAAATCGTCACCCGACTTCCTCAGGGCGGCGTTTTCCTCAGCCAGCTGCCGAATCAGTAAATGACAGTCTTCCAGCGTCCTCGGAAAATCCATTCGTATGACTTCTTCCTGCCGGGAGCCCCCGGATTTTATGAAAAGTGTGTACTCAGGAATAACGATGGCGGCGGGCAAAACGTACAGCTGGGTCTTGGAAAATTCACGATTGCCGTGAAAATCAGTCGATCGCGGCGATGCTGGCGACGCCTGATCGGTCAGCGGCGGCTGCCGGCCGCGGCCGCGGGAAGACCGAGGACGGCCGCCAGGCGGCCGTAAATGGCGAGCATCGAGATCTCCGGTTCGCGCCGCGGGCTGACGCCCGGGCCCCAGAGCATGAAGACAGAGCGGAAGTTCGGTCGGCCGGGCCAGAAGTGGTGCGCGCCCGGCTCCCGAGGCTTTTCGTAGAGCGCGCGGTTGTCCGGATCGTCCACGAACACCACGTGCTCGGCGGGCTCATAGGCGGTGAGGACGGTCCCCAGTTCCGGCGCCCATCGCGCCAGTTCCGCCGGCGGCACTCGACGGCCGATCGCCGAATGGCCCACTGCGGCCTCGTGCGCCAGCGCCGCCGCAATTCCGGGATCGCGTGTCGCCACCAGTCCCGGCATCACGATCAGTCCATCGCCGGCGGCATGGCCCGGCAGCCAGGCTTCGAGTCGCGCGACCCAGGTCGTCTGGCCCGTGGCCGCCAGCCATGCCGACAGGTTGAGCACCCGGTCGGTGCGTTCGAAGCCGTGATCCGAGACCAGCGCGACGGTCAGGTCTGGCGGGGCGCCGGTGAGGAGGGTGGAGATGAGCCCGTCGATGTGCTCGAGCACCGCATCCGCGTTCCGTGTGAACGGTCCCTGCTGGTGGGACGCCGCGTCGAGGTCGAACAGATGCAGCAGCGTGAGGTCGGCGTGCGCCACGCGCGTCATGTAGAGCGCGGCAAGCGTCCGGGTGCGGTCGGTGACCCAGGGTCCGTCGAAGGCGGGGTAGCAGCCGGCGATCCTGGCGATCAGCCCGGGGGTGGACTTCGTTGCCACGGACGCCAGCGCCATGCGCCCGCCGCCTCCTGCCTCGAAGTACTCCGGCAGGTCGAAATCAATCTGGCTCGTCACGGTCACCGGCCAGGTGACGGCCCCGACGGTGAGTCCGGCGTCCTTCGCCGCCTGCCACAGCGTTGGCGTCTTGATCGCTGAGGCCTCCCAATAGTCGTTGCCGGGGGTCGAGCCTGGCCGCCAGTTGCCGAGAATGCCGTGCTGTCGCGGCGGGACGCCGGTGACGAGGGTGGTATGCGCCGGCCAGGTGATGGTCGGGTTCTCTCCGACGACGCCGTCCGCGGCATCCCCTTCTGCCATCAGGCGGCGCAGCGTTGGAATCTTCAGGCCGAGTCGATCCGCATCCTTCAGATAGCGCCAGTCCAGACCGTCGATGGAAATCACCAGCAGCCGATGGACCGCCCGCGCCGGCGGTGGCAGGTGTCCGGCCGGGACGCCCGGTCCGACCAGTGACAGGAGGATGGCGAGTACGGCGGTCATGCCACAGGTGAAACCAGGAGCAATCCTTCAGCTCTTGAGCGGGGCGGAGAGATGCCCGCATCGCGGGCACTTGAAGACGGA
>JBDTOB010000504.1:0-2955 GCA_039933435.1 Acidobacteriota bacterium
GCTGGAGCGGCATGGCCGCGGCGGGCGATGACGAAGGGTGCGGGTGCTCCTGTGCCAGGAGGCCCGGCGTGACCGCGGCAAGGGCGGCGGCCAGCAGCGAGGCGGTGCGCACGAAGCGATGCAGCATCGCAGCCGTTGTATGCGACCGCGAGTTTCCCGTCAATCCGCAACTCCCTTGAAGTAAGCTTCCGGGGCGCGCGGGCGCGTCCGACGTCCCGCGGCTCCCCTCTGCCATGCTGATTCTCGACGCACACCTGGACCTGGCCATGAACGCCCTCGAGTGGAACCGGGATCTGTCCCGTCCCCTCGGGGAAATCCGCGACCGCGAGAGTGGCCTCACCGACAAGCCCGACCGCGGCAAGGGCACCGTCTCACTGCCGGAGATGCGCCGCGGCAGCGTCGGCCTCTGCGTGGCGACGCTCATCGGGCGCTACGTGGCGCCCGGCAGTACGCTGACCGGCTGGCACTCGCCGGACCAGGCCTGGGCGATGACCCAGGGGCAGCTGGCATGGTATCGCGCCATGGAAGCGCGCGGCGAGCTGGTCCAGATCCGCGACCGGCACGCCCTCGACGCCCACCTCGAGGCCTGGAAGTCCCCCGCCTCTGCTCCACCGATCGGCTACGTGCTCAGCCTCGAGGGGGCGGACTCGATCGTGACGCTGGCGCACCTCGAGCGTGCCTATGGGGAGGGGCTGCGCGCCGTCGGCCCCGCCCACTACGGCCCGGGCGTCTATGCCCAGGGCACGAATGCCACCGGACCGATGGGCGCGCCCGGCCGGGAGCTGCTGCGCGAGATGGCCCGGCTCGGGATCATCCTCGACGTCACCCACCTCTGCGACGACAGCCTGCGCGACGCGCTCGACCACTACGCCGGCCCGCTGTGGGCCAGCCACTCCAACTGCCGGGCGCTGGTGCCGCACAACCGCCAGTTCGCCGATGAGCAGATTCGCGAGCTGATCGATCGCGGCGCGGTGATTGGCGCGGCGTTCGACGCCTGGATGCTGGCGCCGGACTGGGTCCGCGGCACCTCCACGCCGGCGGGTGCGGGGGTGACGCTCGAAACCGTGATCGACCACATCGATCACATCTGCCAGATTGCCGGCGACGCCCTGCACTGCGGCATCGGCTCGGATCTCGACGGCGCTTTCGGGCAGGAACAGTGCCCCGCCGACATCAGGACGATCGCCGATCTCTCGCGCATCCCGGCGCGGCTGGCGGCGCGGGGTTACGGCCCGGACGACATCGCCAATATCGCGCACGGCAACTTCATCAGGTTCCTCCGCAACGCATGGGCATGACGCCGCCGGCAGCCGCGGGACGGCGCCGATGACGCCAGGGGCCGAAACGCCCGCCGAGTGCCGCAGCCGCGTCATCGCGCGCGTCACCCGGCGCATCATCCCGTTCGCCTTCATCTGCTACGTGGTCGCCTACATCGACCGCGTCAACGTCGGCTTCGCGGCGCAGGCGCTGCAGCGCGACCTGCACCTGAGCGATACCGCCTACGGCCTCGGCGCCGGCCTCTTCTTCCTCGGCTACTGCCTCTTCGAGGTCCCGAGCAACCTCATTCTCGAGCGCGTCGGCGCCCGCCGCTGGATCGCCCGGATCATGATCGGCTGGGGCCTGGTGTCGATGGGCATGATGTTCGCGGTCGGACCGCGCTCCTTCTACGCCGCCCGTATCCTCCTCGGCATCGCCGAGGCGGGGTTCTTCCCGGGCTTCGTCCTCTACCTCACCTACTGGATTCCCTCGGCCGATCGCGCCCGCACCGGCGCGCTCTTCATGATGGCGGCGCCGGTCTCGATCATCGTCGGCGCGCCGATCTCCGAGGCGCTCCTCGGGCTCGACGGCCGGCTGGGGCTGCACGGCTGGCAGTGGCTGTTCATCGTCGAGGGGTTCCCCGCGGTGATCCTCGGGCTGCTGGCGCTGCGGGTGCTGACCGATCGCCCGGAGCAGGCGGCGTGGCTGCCGGCCGCCGACCGGGCGTGGCTGACGAAGACGATGGCGGACGAACAGGCGCTGCGCGCGGACATCGGGCACGTGTCGATCCGGCGGACGCTGGCGAGCGGCCGGGTGTGGCTGCTCTGCGGCGTCTACTTCCTCAACACCTCGGTCACCTACGGGATCTTCCTGTGGCTGCCGAAGATGCTGCGCGAGGCCTCGGGCAGCAGCGGCTACAGCCTGAGCGCGATGACCGCGATCCCGTTCACGGCGGCGCTGGTGGCGATGGTCCTGGTCGGCCGGCACTCGGATCGCACCGGCGAACGCAAGTTCCACGTCGCCGCCTGCGCGTTGACGGCGGCGGTCGGGCTGCTGCTTGCGGTTCTCTCACAGCACAACATCTGGCTGCTGGTGCTCAGCTTCACGCTCTCGCAGATGGGCCAGCGCTCGGTGATGAGCGTGTTCTGGGCGATCCCGCCGATCTTCCTCGGCGGCGTCGGCGCGGCAGCCGGCATCGGACTGATCAACGCTATCGGCAATCTCGGCGGCTTCGCCGGTCCGTCGATGATGGGGTGGCTGCGCACGGTCACCGGCGGCTATACCGGCGGCCTGCTGGTGCTCGTCGTCGTCCTCCTCGCCGAAGCGCTGGTCGTCAGCCTGCTGCGCCTGCCGCGGCGCGAGGCGGCCGCGGCGCGGGTGGCTTGAGGCGTTCGGTCCGGGGAGCTACACTTCGAGTTCACCTGTGTGTCGCGCGCAGCCGCGCGGTGGAGCCATGTCAGCCATGCGATTCATCCCCAGTCTTCTCGCCGTCCTGCTGTTCGGATGGTCCCCCGCGGGTCCTGCCGCCGCCGCGCAGCCAGCCGGACAGACGCTCGACGTCTACATCATCGACGTCGAGGGCGGCCAGTCGACGCTGGTCGTGACGCCGTCGCGGCAGGCGATGCTCATCGACGCCGGATGGTCCGGCTTCGACGGACGCGACGCCGGACGCATCGAGGCGGCGATGAAGCAGGCCGG
>JBDTOB010000505.1:0-2954 GCA_039933435.1 Acidobacteriota bacterium
GTGCTCGTTCCCCGGCCACTGGCTGCGGATGTACGGCGTCATGCTGGTGGTGGACGATCTCGATGCCTGGGAGGCGAAGCCGACCGAACCCAAGGATCCGCTGACCGGTGAGCCGATGGGGGCGCAGAAGCGATAGCGGCGCTACTTCCCTTCCGCCAGCAGTTCCTCGCGCGTCCACGGGCGCGTCCGGCTGGCGGTGGCGCTGCGGACCGCGGCCGCCATCGCCGGTGTGATCGGCGAACCGGCGTTGCCCCATTCGCGGCGGATATAAGTCAGCACGCCGGCAAGCTGGTCGTCGGTCAGGGAGCCGCCGATCGGCGGCATCAGGCCGATCTCTCCTTCTTTGCCCTGCAACACGATACGGATGGGGATGCCGGCGGTCGCGAGCGCCAGTTCGGAGCCGGCGAGCGGCGCGCCGATGGCGCCGAGGCCCTGGCCGTCGGGGCCATGGCAGCCCTGGCAGATGTTCTGATAGACCTCGCGGCCGCCCTCGAAAAGCCGCTGATCGGCGGCCGACAGCGCCGCCGCTTGGGGCGCCGCGCCCGGCTTGCCCGGCCAGGTCACCTTGGGCAGCAGTGTCGCGGCGCGCGCACCGGTCTCGCCGCCTCGCGCCACCAGGGCCGCGAGGCCCGCGGGCTCCCGATCGAGCGCCAGCGGCGCGACCCCGGCGCCGGGGCGGCCCCCCTCTGTCCGTTCAGCGGCCCTGGTCGCGGCCTGCACGGCGGGAAACGCATAGGCGCCGCCAGGACCGCCGCGACCGCCCGGACAGGTCGGACACGGGGCCCCGGCCGCCGATGCCGCAGGACGAGGCTCTGCCTGCGTGCCCGGCACCTCCGCGCCGAGCAGCGCAATCTCGGCGCCCCGCAGCAGCGCCGACCGCTGCCAGGCGGTCCGTTCCGGCTCCGAGGCGCTGGCAAACACGCTCTGGACCGGCGCATCCTTCCCACCCCGCATCACCGTCGCCGTCAGCATCGTCAGCGCCGCGCTCACCGGCGGACTGTCCGGCTGCTTCCCGCTGCGCTCGAGCAGCAGGGCGATGACCGCCGTCTCCTGATCCGCGAGTCCGCTGAGCACGGCGTCAGTGACGATGGGGTCGTCGCCGGAGCGCTCGAGGAGCGCCGCGGCCGCGGTGCGGCGGGCGGTGGCGGGGAGCGCGCCGATCGAGGCGGCATATTGCTGGCGGACGGCCCAGTCGGGATCGCCGCTCAGTTTCAGGACCGCGCCCTGCATCGGGTGATCGGGCTGGCCGAGCCACCGTTCAGCTATCCGGATGGCCGCCACCCGGACGTCACGCGATCGGTCGGCGAGTGATGCCGTGACGGTTGCCGGGTCGATGGCGTCGAGGCCGTCCAGCGTCCACAGCGCGCGCACCCGCGTGCGCCAGTCGGGCGCCGTGCCCGCCAGCTTCGCGAGCGCCGCCGCGTTCGATCGGCCGCCGCGCTCGACGAGCAGGCGCTGCGCGGTCTGGCGCCACCACCCGTTCTGGTGCGACAGCAGCGCCGCGAGCGCGGCGGGCGATGCTGTCGGCGGCAGCCGCGTGGTGCGCGACGTGGCGTCGTGGACCACCCGGTAGATGCGACCGAACCCGGTCGGATGTTCGAGCTGCCGCGACTCGATCTGCCCGCGCAGGTATTCGGTGACATAGGCGCCGTGCTGGATGATGCCGCGGTACATGTCGGCGATATAGAGCGTGCCGTCGGGTGCGTTCGCGAGATAGACGGGGCGGAATCGCTCGTCCGTGGAGGTCAGGAACTCCGCCCCCTCGTAGGCCTTCCGCGCTCGGATCGTCTGGCCATCGTCTGCGAGGATGAACCGGCTCACCAGGTTGGCGGCCGGCTCGGCGACGAAGGCGTTGCCGTAGAGGTCGGCGGGCAGCCGGTCGCCCTGGAAAATCAGCGGCGTGCAGGCCGCCGTGTAGCGCGCGAGCGTCCCGTTGTCCCGGAGGATGCCGTGCTGGTAGGCGCGATTGGTCCCGGGCGTCTGATGCGCGGGCCAGACCGTGGTGATCGGCGCATCGAGGCTGCCGAGCCGCTCGTGGCTGCCGCGGGTGCGCAGCAGGTTCGGATTGCGGGCGTAATACGGCGTCGGCAGCAGATCGACGTGCAGGGGCGACTCGTTGTGATTACGGTAGATGCGGCCGCTGTCGTCCTCGGAGATGCCCCACTGACCCCGCGATAGCGACTCGTGGCTCTCGAATTTGCGATCCTTCAGCGTCAGGTAGAAGTCGGCGGCGAGTCCGGAGGCGTAGAGTCGGTTGTCGAGCGCCCAGTGCAGGCTGTTGGCGTTGATCTCGACGTTGGCGTTGCGGCGGCCGTAGCCGCTGGCGACGCGCTCCTTGGTATCGGCCTTCAGGTCGCCGTCGGTATCTCGCATCAGCCAGATGTCCGGCGCCTCGCCGACCAGCACGCCGTCGTCGAGCACTTTCACGGCGCGCGGCTGGATCAGCTTGTCGGCGAAGACTGTTCGCTTGTCCAGCGTGCCGTCGTTGTCGGTGTCCTGGAGGACGACGATGCGCCCGACCGGGTCGAGCTCGCCAACCGCCGAAATATCCCGCATGTAGCCGGGCAGCTCGACCACCCAGAGTCGTCCGGCAGGGTCCCACTCGATCATGATCGGGTCCTGCACCAGCGGCTCGGCGGCGGCCAGCTCGATGTGGAACCCGGGCGGCAGCGCGAAAGTGCCGAGCGCCTCGGCGGGCGAGAGCGGCCGCGCCACCGGAGAGACCGGCTGCACGGAGGCCGGCCAGGAGGGGGAAGGAGATTGATACCCGTAGCCGGTGACGACCATTCCGAGCATCACCAGCACAACCGTACGAAGTGTCCGCGCCATGCCCGGATCCTACAGGAAGAGGACGTCGGATTCAGCACCAGCGGAACCCGGAACCCGGAACCCGGAACCTCGAACCCGGAACCCGGAACCCGGAACCCGGAACCCGGAACCCGGAACCCGGAACC
>JBDTOB010000506.1:0-2951 GCA_039933435.1 Acidobacteriota bacterium
GCTGCGAGGCCTGCCAGGGCGACGGCGTCATCGCCATCGAGATGCACTTCCTCCCCAACGTCTACGTCACCTGCGAGCAGTGCAAGGGGCGCCGCTACAACCGCGAGACGCTCGAGATCCGCTACCGCGGCAAGTCGATTGCCGACGTCCTCGACCTCACCGTCGATCAGGCGCTGCCGCTGCTCGAGAACTTTCCGCCCATCGCCACCAAGCTGCGGACGCTGCAGGAAGTCGGGCTCGGCTATATCGAGCTGGGGCAGTCGGCGACAACGCTGAGCGGCGGGGAAGCGCAGCGGGTGAAGCTGTCCAAGGAGCTGTCGCGGCGCGGGACCGGACGGACGCTGTACATCCTGGACGAGCCGACCACCGGCCTCCACTTCGAAGACACCCACAAGCTCCTCGACGTCCTCAACCGGCTCGTCGATCAGGGCAACACCGTGCTCATCATCGAGCACAACCTCGACGTCATCAAATCCGCCGACTACGTGATCGACCTCGGCCCCGAAGGCGGGGAGGGGGGCGGAAGAATTGTCGCGACGGGGACTCCCGAAGAAGTGGCCAGCAGCCGAGAATCCTTTACAGGACGGTTTCTGGCGGACATCCTCAATGCGTCGCCGAAGCCGCCGCGAAGTCTGGCGTCATGAGGTGACCATGCATGCGTCTTGCGACCCTTCGCTCTGTGGTAATATAGCCACACTTCCAGCTGACAAAGTTGTGGTTTGCCAACCACAACCCGCTCGAATCTCCAGCCGCCGAGCCCCCTCGTTAGAGCCTAACTACCTTTCTCGTCAGTCAGTTGCAGAATGTAACAGAAAGGGCAACAACGTGGCAGCAGCTTTGCTGAGGTTGGCGTGGCTTTCCCAGCCGCCATCAGAGAGGTCATGAACGCTCAGCGCACCCTTCGCCGTACTGTGTCCTGCTCCGGAATCGGTCTGCATTCCGGCAACAAGGTTACGCTGACGCTGAAGCCGGCCCCGGCCGACTACGGCATCCGTTTTCAGCGTGCCGACCTCGGTGGCCTTGAAATCCCGGCTACTGTCACGCATCTCGGCGGCATCCAGTATCAGACGGGGCTGACCCGCGAAGCGGTGTCGGTCGAAACCGTCGAGCATCTACTGGCGGCCCTGACTGCGCTCAGCATCGACAACGTCATTGTCGAGCTGAACTCTCCGGAGGTGCCCATCATGGACGGCAGCGCGGCGCCGTTCGTGTACCTGATTCTCAACGAGGCGGGGGTGAAGCGGCTCCAGGCCCCGCGCCGCTACCTCAAGATCCTCCGGCCGATTGCCCTGACGCAGGGGGACAAGCGCATCGCGCTCTATCCCTCCGATCACTTCAAGGTGACCTACAGCATCAGCTTCGACCATCCGCTCCTCCGCCACCAGTCGCGGACGATGCGGATTACCGAAGAGAGTTTTGTCGAGGACATCGCGCCGGCGCGGACGTTCGGGTTCCTCAAGGAAGTCGAGATGCTCCGCCAGCGCGGTCTTGCGCTCGGCGGTTCGCTCGACAACGCCATCGTGCTCGGCGAGACCGGGGTGCTGAACAACGCGCTGCGGTTCGACGACGAGTTCGTGCGGCACAAGATCCTCGACGTCATCGGCGACCTCACGCTCGTGGGCCATCCGGTCATCGGCCATCTGGTGGCGCACCGCGGCGGCCATGCCCTGCACACCGCGTTTGCCGCGAAGATTCTGGAAGACGTCGATGCGTGGCGCCTGATCGACGCCCCGAGCGAGGGGGGCGTGGTCGGGATGCCGGTAGGCGTGCCGGTCAAGGCCGGCGCCGGACTCGCGAACTGAATCACCAGTCGCCAGTTACCAGTTACCGGTTTCCAGTCTTCTCGACTGCCTACCGGCAACTGGCAACTGGCAACTGGCAACAGCTCTAGACCACCACCAGCGTCTTCGTCGTCGTCGGCGACCCGCACGCCTCGAACCAGTCAATCCCCTCGCTGACCAGATCGAACTTCAGGCCGTAGCGGCCGCGTGCCGGCGGCGCCTTGACCGTCATCTCGACGGCGACGGTGGCGTCCGGGTCGAGCGCGTGCGGCAGCCAGGCGCGCTCGAAATCGCGGGTCATGACGTCGCCATCCGGGCCGCAGAGCTGGGCGCCGACGCGCACCAGCCGGCGCCCGTAGCTCGCCTGGGCGGGGAAGGGCCGGGACGACAGATTGCGCACCCGCAGCCGCAGCGTCAGGTCGCGGCCGGCGCGCGCCAGCAGCGGCAGGCCCGGAAGGAAGCCATCGACGTCGATCCGCGCCCGCGGCGTGGCGCCGGGGATGGCGTTGCCGAGATTGTTGTCGTCCCAGATCTCGTGCCGGATGGCCGCCAGCGCCTCGGAGCCCGGCGCGAATCGGCGCGAGTACATGTCTTCCGGGTGGTCGGTCAGCTCCCAGCACAGCCGATCGACGCCGATGGCCTCCGCCATCTGCCGGGCCTGGCTCATCTCTGCGGCGCTGTCGTTGTGGGTGAAGAGGATGTAGCGCCAGTTGATGAACGGCAGGTCCCGGCCGGCGCTGCGCTTCTCGTCGGCCGCCGCCCGCAGGTTGCGGATCGCCTTGTCGAAATCGCCGCGCCGGCGATAGACCGCGTAGCTCTCCGGGGTCGCGCCGTCGATCGAGAACGTCACTTCGTCGATCCCCGAGCGCACCAGGCGTCGCGCCTGTTCCTCGGTGAACGCCAGTCCGTTGGTGCTGGTGTAGAGGTAGATGTGCGGGAAATGCGTCTTGATGTATTCGCACATCTCGATCGCCCGCTTGTGCAGGAAGGCTTCGCCGTAGTTGAAGAAGTCGACCCGGGTCAGCGACGGCCCGGCTTCGTCGATGGCCTTGCGGAACAGCTCGAAGTCGAGCATCCCGGCCTGGCGCGTCCGGGTGATGCCGGTCTCCGGCGCGCAGCAGGCCTGCGCGCACGAGATGTTGCAGGCGGCGGTGCACTCGATGTAGAGCC
>JBDTOB010000507.1:0-2946 GCA_039933435.1 Acidobacteriota bacterium
GTCAACCCGTGGATCGTCGCGATCGCGGTGATGTTCGCGACCTTCATGGAGGTCCTGGACACCACCGTCGTCAACGTCTCGCTGCCCCATATCGCCGGCAACCTCTCGGCGACGATAGACGAGTCCACCTGGGTGCTGACGTCGTATCTCGTCGCCAACGCCATCGTCCTGCCGCTGACCGGCTGGCTGGCGGGCCACTTCGGACGCAAGCGGCTACTGATGACCTCGGTGGCCGGATTCACCATTTCGTCGCTGCTCTGCGGCATCGCGCCGACGCTGCCATTTCTCGTGGCCTTCCGGCTGCTGCAGGGGGCGACCGGCGGCGCCATGCAGCCGCTCTCGCAGGCGGTGCTGCTCGAGGCCTTCCCGCCGCACGAGCGCGGCAAGGCAATGGGCTTCTGGGGCCTCGGCATCGTCGTCGCCCCGATCATCGGTCCGGTGATCGGCGGCTGGCTGACCGACGCCTACAGCTGGCGGTGGGTGTTCTACATCAACCTGCCGATCGGCATCGTCTCGCTGATCATGACCAAGCTGTACGTCTTCGACCCGGCCTACCTGCGGCGCGAGACCAAGCAGATCGACTACTGGGGCATCGGGCTGCTGGCGCTGTGGATCGGCACGCTGCAGCTGGCGCTCGACCTCGGCCAGGAGCGGGACTGGTTCGCCTCGACGTTCATCACCGGGCTGGTCTTCCTGTCGGTGGGCGGGGTCGTCGCCTTCCTGATCCGCGAGCTGCGCGCCGCGGAGCCGGTCGTCGATCTGCGGGTCTTCAAGATTCGCAGCTACAGCACCGGCGTGTTCCTGATGACATCTCTGGGGTTCGTGCTCTACGGCAGCCTGGTGCTGCTGCCGATCATGCTGCAGACGCTGCTCGGGTATCCGTCGCTGCAGGCCGGCATCGCGATGGCGCCGCGCGGCATGGGCTCGCTCATCGGGATGCCGATGGTCGGCCTGCTGATCGGGAAAATCGATGCCCGGAAGATGGTGGCCGCCGGGCTGATCCTGGGGGCGGGGACGCTGTTCTGGCTCGGCGAGCTGAATCTCAACGCCGGCTACTGGGACATCTTCTGGCCGCAGTTCTTCCAGGGGCTGGGGCTGTCGGCGCTGTTCGTGCCGCTGACGACGATCAGCATGGATCCGATCCCGAGGGAGCGGATGGGCAATGCGACCAGCCTGTTCAACCTGATGCGCAATCTCGGCGGCAGCATCGGCATCGCCACCACCGGCTCGCTGCTGGCGCGCAAGCAGCAGGAATACATCAACGTCATGGGGGCGCACGTCACGGCGTACTCGCCGGAGTCCCAGTCGTGGCTGGAATCGGCCCGCCAGGGCTTCATCGCGTCAGGGTCCGACCCGGTCACCGCCGCGCAGCGCGCCTACGCGGCGCTCTTCGGCGCGGTGGCGAAGCAGGCGGCAATGGTCTCATTCGTCCAGCTGTTCCGCATGCTTGGCCTGATCTTCCTGCTGCTGCTCCCGCTCGTCTTGCTGATGCGCCGGCCGCGCGGCCCGGCGGCGGCGGCGCATTAGACAAAGAGTGCCGGGCGGTCTCGAGCAGCGGCTTCAGCAGTGCGAAGGCTTCGAGCATTTCGGCGTAGGTGAAGTTCGCGTTCCTTCCGCTCGGGTTGGGAAGGACGACGATGCGGGCGCCGTGGATGGTGGGGGGCTGGAGGCCGAGGGGAATCGGGCGAGAGCGGGGCGCGGGTGGAACACGCGGTGTTTCGACCAGCGGGCGGATGACGCGATAGAGCGTGACGCCGACCAGCGCGACGACAGCGGGCCGATACTTGCGGATCTTCTTCTCGAGGATTGTCCAGCCGGCCAGGTACTCCGCGGGGACGAGGTCGTCGATGCCGGGGCTCGGACGGGCGACGAGGTTGGTGATGCCGAAGCCGTACTGCGGCAGGAGCGTGTCCTCCTCGAACGTCAGCGCGCGCGGGACGAGGCCCGAGGCGAACAGCAGCTTCCAGAAGCGATTCGACGGCCCGGCAAAGTGGTGCCGGGTGAGCGCCGACCGCACCCCGGGATTGATCCCGACGAAGAGCACCCGGACGCCCGGCTGAATCCGATCCGTCAGCCGCATCCGCGCCCAGTCCACCGCCGCCCTCAGTCCATCCCTCCGACCCTCACCTGGCAACTTGGACCTGTCCCTGTCACTTCGACCTTGGCACCTTGTACCGCGGCCCCCTGGCACTTTTACTTTGGCTTCAGAATCAGCATGCCGAGCGGCGGAAGGTTGAGGCGCAACGAGTCGGGATGGCCGTGGGCCGCGATCCGCTCGGTCGAGACCGTGCCGCTGTTCCCCAGGTTGCTGCCGCCGTAGAGCTCGCTGTCGCTGTTGACGAGCTCGAGGTACTCGCCGCCGCGCGGGACGCCGACGCGGTAGCCGTCGCGCGGCACCGGCGTGAAGTTGACGATGGCGGTGACGAAGTCGTTGCTGTCGCGGGCCCGGCGGATGAACGAGACGACGCTGTTGTCGCTGTCGTTGCAATCGATCCACTGGAACCCGGCGGGCTCGAAGTCCACCTCGTGGAGCGCCGGCTCGGCGGCGTAGACGCGGTTCAGATCCTGGACGAACCGCTTCAGTCCGCCGTGGAGCGGGCTGTCGAGCAGGTGCCAGTCGAGGCTGTGATCGTAGTTCCACTCGCGCCCCTGGCCGAACTCGCAGCCCATGAACATCAGCTTCTTGCCGGGGTGGGCGAACATGAAGCCGTAGAGCGCCCGCAGCGTCGCCGCCTTCTGCCACGCGTCGCCGGGGACCTTGTCGAACATCGATCCCTTGCCGTGCACGACTTCGTCGTGCGAGAACGGCAGCACGAAGTTCTCGCTGAAGGCGTAGATCAGCGAGAAGGTGAGGTGGTGGTGATCCCAGCGGCGATGAATCGGATCGCGGTGGATGTACTCGAGGATGTCGTTCATCCACCCCATGTTCCACTTGTAGGTGAAACC
>JBDTOB010000508.1:0-2936 GCA_039933435.1 Acidobacteriota bacterium
GGCGGAATCAGATCCCATCGCGCCGGCATGAACGAGCTGGCGTCGACCTTGCCGCCCTCATACACCGGTTTCGGCGCGCCCACGGCGCAGTCGTTCACCGCATGGCCCCACGCCACGTCGCCGTCTCCCTTGACGACCGCGTGCGCGCCGCCGAGCGAATGCGGCTCCTCCGGAAACAGCGTCGCATGGATGCCGCCGAACACCACCCACGCGCCGCGCTCCCGCGCCAGCCGGCCGACCTCGTAGCCGCGCAGGGCATTGCCGGTGTGAATGCCGATCCCGACGATGTCGCCGCGCTCGATGCTCTCCGGATCGAGCACGTCCAGCGTCTCGTCCGTAATGACGGGATCGCCGAAGCTCGACGGCGTCGCCGCCGCGAGCACGTAGAGCCACCGGGGCGTAATGACCCCCACACCAAAGGCGAGATGGCTGGGATTAATGAGGTGTACGCGCAAGAAGGTGACTCCTCTAGGGCGGGTGACGCACCCGCACTGATGGGAACGTGATTTAAAGCCTGAAAGAGAATGATAACGATACGTCGCGGCCGCTGAAAAGGCCATCTTATTATGCATCCGGCGGCCGAGTCGGGCGCGAATCGCTGGCCCACCCCCGCTGGCCGCCTGGCCGCCGCGCGTCCTATAATGGCGGGGCCATGCACCCCAGCCAGGCCTCTTCCCCCCGCACCCGCCGCATCCCTTCACCCGGCGGGCAGCTCTAGTGGACGTCGTCGGATTCGGCGCCAGTTCCGTCGATTACGTCAACCTGCTCCCCTGCGCCCCCGGAGGGGCGGCCGCCGAGACCAAGCTGCGCATCAACGCGCACTTCGTCTCCTGCGGAGGACAGGTCGCGACCATGCTCGCCACCTGCGGGGCGCTGGGCCTGACGACGCGCTACCTCGGCCCGATCGGGAACGACGAAAACGGCCGGCGGGTGCGCGCCGACCTCGAAGCGCGCCACGTCGACCTCTCGCGGGTCATCACCCGTGATGCGCAGAACCAGTTCGCGGTCGTCCTCGTCGATCAGTCGACCGGCGAGCGGACCGTCCTCTGGCATCGCGACCCGCGGTTGCTGCTGGGCGACGCCCCCTTCGACCCCGCCCTTCTCGAAGGACGCGTGCTGCACGTGGACGATGTGGACGAGGAGGCGGCGATCCGGGTGGCGCGGATGGCGGTGGCGGCGGGCGTGACCGTCACGAGCGATCTGGATCGCATGACGGAGCGGACCCCCGAGCTGGTGCGCAGCGTGTCCGTTCCGATCTTCGCGGAGCACCTGCCGCCGCTGCTGACCGGTGAGCGCGACCCGGAACGGGCCCTTCGCAAACTGCGCACCATGCATTCCGGCCTGCTCTGCGTGACGCTCGGGACCAACGGCGCGATGGCGCTCGACGGCGACCAGATCGTCCATTCGCCGGCGTTCGCGGTGAACGCCGTCGACACCACCGGATCGGGCGACGTCTTCCGTGCCGGGTTCGTCTACGGCATGCTCGCCGGATGGCCGACCGCGGAGGTGCTCCGCTTCTCGAACGCCGCCGCTGCCGTCAGCGTCACCCGCCTCGGCGCGATGGCCGGCGCGCCCTCGCTCGCTGAAGTCGAAGACCTGCTGAAGCACGGCACCTGCCTGGCGTTCACGGCGACAACATAAACAGGGCGCCCAAGTGCCACGGTGCGGGGGCCGCGGAAAAGTGCCACGGTGCCCGGTGCTGCTGGCACGGCAGGCGGCGTCAGAAGTCGATCGACTCTCCCTCGCACGCGGTCTCGGTGGCGGGGAAGATCTTCTGGGCGTCGGCCCTGATCTGCACCAGCGCTTCATCCGTCCGGCCCGGCTTGTGGTGGAACAGCCACAAGCGGGCGATGTCGTTGGCGGCGGCGAACTCCGCCGAGCGGCGCCAGTCGCTGTGGCCCCATCCCTGATACGAGCCGATCTCAGCGGGCGTGTAGTGCGCGTCCAGGATGATCGCCGACGCGCCGCGCGCGAAGGCGGCCAGCGGTTCGTCGAACGCCGGGTCGCCGAACTCGTGATCGGTGGCGTAGACCAGATCGCCGCCGCTGCCCCGCACCCGGTAGGCCAGCGCCCCGCCGGGGTGGTTGAGCGGCACCCACGACAGCTCGAACCCGCCAATCGCCGCCGGCCCGCTGCCGAGCAGCCGGACCTCGGGCGGATTGGGCAGCCGCTCGTAGGGCACCGGGAAGAACGGTGATTTGAAGATGGTGTTGACCCACTCGGTATCGCGCGCCTCGAACACCGGCGCATAAATCCTGGGCCGCCAGCCCGGCTCGTACAGCTGCGCCAGAAACGGCAGCCCCTGAATGTGGTCCCAGTGATAGTGGGTCAGCACAATTGCCAGGTCGCGCGGCGGACCCGACAGGCGCTCGCCGAGACCGACGATCCCCGATCCGGCGTCGAAGATCAGCGTCTGGCCGCTGGCCGCATCCCGCAGCTCGAGGCAGGGCGTGTTGCAGCCATGGCCAATCGCTGCCGGAATCGCCCACGGCACCGATCCGCGCACCCCCCAGAAGCGAAGATTCATCGGGTTGGCCGGAAGGGGTTGCGAGGCATGGGGGGTGCGCGGATGATAGCGCACTCGCGCGGCGTCCGCTCAGCCGGCGCCCGGTCCGCCGGCGCCCGGCACGACCAGCCTCGGCAGCACGGCTTCGATGCGATCCCGCGACGACTCGAGCCACGGCGGCAGCACCAGCGTCTCGCCGAGATGCGCCGGGTCCTCGTCCGTGGCAAAGCCCGGACCATCGGTGGCGAGCTCGAACAGCACCGCGCCGGGCTCCCGGAAATACACCGACTTGAACCAGAACCTGTCGATCACCGGCGTCGCCCCGGCGCCCGCGCTTTCCACCTGCGCTCGCACGGTCATCTGGTGCGCTTCGTCGTCAACCCGCCACGCCAGGTGATGGACGCAGCCGACGCCCCAGGCGCCCTGACGG
>JBDTOB010000509.1:0-2930 GCA_039933435.1 Acidobacteriota bacterium
TGCTCAGCGCCCAGGTGCATCCCGACTTCGCGATCGCGGCCGTGGATGCCGTCCGGCAGTGGCGCTTCAGCCCGACGCTGCTCAACGGCGCACCGGTCGATGTCGTCATGACGGTCACGGTGAGCTTCAGCCTGGCGGAATAGCGGCGCGGGAGCAGAGAGCCGGGCTCTGCCGCCACGAGCGCACAGCGGTCACGCTCGCATGCCCTACTCCTGCCTCAAGGCGACCATCGGGTCGACCCGGGCGGCGCGTCTGGCGGGCAGGTAACAGGCGGCCAGCGCCACCAGCCCCAGGATCAGCACCACGGCAACGTACGACAGGACTTCGGCCGGCTCCACTCCGAACAGCTGGCTGCGCAGCACACGCGTCGCCATCAGGCTGACGGGGATGCCCACGGCCAGGCCCGTCAGCACCAGACGGCCCCCCATTGCGAGCATCAGCGCCAGCACCTGAGCACGCGTCGCACCGAGCGCCATGCGCACGCCGAGCTCGTGCGTCCGCCGCGCCACGTGGAACGACAGCACGCTGTAGATCCCCGCCGCGGCAAGTGAAAGCCCGACGACGGCAAAGGCGAGAAACAGCGCCATCGTGAACTTCGGCTGGACGACCTCCCGTCCCAGAATCTCTCCCACCGTAATCGAGCGCCCCAGCGGCTGTTCGGGATCCATCTCGCGCAGCTGTGCCCGGATGGGATTGAGGACCGCCGCGGGATCGCCAGCCGAGCGCACCGCCAGGTTGCGCTGCGCCGGCGCGATCGTGGTGTAAGGCAGGACAA
The DNA here is from genome assembly GCA_039933435.1 of Acidobacteriota bacterium. Lineage (GTDB taxonomy): Bacteria > Acidobacteriota > Vicinamibacteria > Vicinamibacterales > 2-12-FULL-66-21 > JALZOC01. The sequence goes on from JBDTOB010000509.1 coordinate 776, forward strand.
TCGCCGCCGCGGGAACGGCGCGAAAGCCGGTATTGCGCGTGTCGGCGATGACGCCGACGATCGACACCTCGGCGCCCAGGGACGGGTCCGCGGTGGCGGCCGATGGAGAGCCGTCGAGCAGATCGAGGTGCAGCCGCGAGCCCACCGGGCCCGCTCCGCCAGGCCACAGCTTCGCCGCCGTCTCGTTGACGACGGCGACGCGGTCGCCGCGCGAAACTTCTCCGGCGTCGAACATCCGGCCGCTCCGCAGGCTGATGCCGAAGGTGCGGAGATAGTCCTCCGAGGCCAGGTTGGTCGTCAGGCGGCGCTGTGGGTCGATCGGCACGCCGGCAATCGCATAGCCGGTCTGGGCACCACCGAACGGCGCGCCATAGGCCGCGGCCTCGACGCCCGGCAGGGTTGAGACCCGTGCCAGCAGCGACTGGGTGAACTGGATCCGCGACGCCCGGGTCGCGTACCGATCCGCGGCCAGCGGCACGTTCACGATCAGCACCCGCTCGGCGCTGAAGCCGGGGCTGGTCTGCTGCAGCGCAATGAAGGTCCGCACCGTGAGGCCGGCGCTGGCCAGGAGCACCACGCAGAGCGCGACTTCGCCGACCACGAGCAGGCGGCGGGTACGGGCTCCCTGCTGACCCGCGCTCGTGCTCCGGCTGGCCTTGAGCGCATCGGTGATATCCGGACGCGACGTCTGAAGCGCGGGCGCCAGACCGGAGACGATGCCGGTGACGAGCGAGACGGCCACCGCGACGAGCAGTACCGGCAGATTGATTTCGACGCGCGACTCGTTCGGGACATAGAGCTCGGGCATCAACGCCACGATTCGCCCCGTCGCGACATAGGCGAACGCAACGCCGGCGGCGCCGCCGATGAGCGACAGCAGCAGGCTCTCGGTCAGGAGCTGGCGCAGCAGCCGGGAGCGATCAGCGCCAATCGACAGGCGCACCGCCATCTCCCTGGCTCTGGCGCTGCCGCGCGCGAGCTGGAGATTGGCGACGTTGGCGCAGGAGATCAGCAGCAGGAAGCCGACCGCGCCGAGCAGCAGCCGCAGGCTGGTCCGCATCTCTCCACTGGCGACGGTGACGTCGAGATAGTTGCGCAGCACGGTCGTGAAGCCCCCCGGCGGAAAGGCCGCAGGCGACTCCTCCGCCAGGCGCGTGTTCAGCGCGGCCAGCGCATCCGTCGCAGCCTTCGCCGACACACCGGGGGCCAGCCGGACGATGGGGGCCACGAACGGCAGCTCGCGACGCTCGTAGGACAGCGGCAGCCAGAAGCTGTCGTTGCCGTACCATCCGAATCGCGGCGGCATGACCCCAATCACGGTGTGCGGCACGCCGTCAAGGCGCAGCGTCTGCCCCAGCGCCGCGGGACTCCCGTCGAAGAGCCGCAGCCACAGCCGGTGGCTGAGCACGACCACCGGCGCCGGTTCCACGCCGGCGGGCACATCGCTGGGCTCGATCGCCCGGCCGAGCAGCGGCGGAACGCCCAGGAACCTGAAGGCATTCCCCGTCAGCAGCCCGGCGGTGAAGCTCTCCGGCGCTCCTCTGTCCGTCAGCAGCGTCGTCCCCAGCGAGGTCGCCATCACGTCCGAGAAGACCGGCAGCGCCGCCATCCGGCGGACCTCGTCCATGGTGTAGCCGTGCCCGCCCTGCCCCGCTTTCGCACGGACCTCGGGCGCCCAGATCTCACCCGGACGGGCGTAGGGATAGGGAGAAATCAGAATTCCGTAGATGACGCTGAACATCGACGCCGTCGCCCCGATGCCGAGCGTCAGCGACAGCACGGCTACGAGGGTGAAGGCCGGGTTCCCCCGAAGCGATCGGCCGGCGTAGCGGAGATCCCTGACGAGCTCACCAAACCACATCGTCTGCCGCTTGAGACCGGCGCCCGAAAGCAGCAGGACGTCCCGGTCCTCACGCCCGGCGGGTCATGCGGGCTTAGACGGAAACGAGGGGGCAGAGGTTTCCCGCTACCGGCTATGCGTACAGCGTCAGCCCGCCATCGACCCGCAGCACCTGGCCGTGAATCATCTCGGCCGCGGGGGTGCAGAGGAAGGCGACAGCGTTGGCCTGATCGCGCGGCGCGGCGTAGCGCATCAGGGTGCCTTCCGACACCATCATCGCGGGATCGACGACCCGGGTATTGCGGAAGCGGGCGG
>JBDTOB010000510.1:0-2926 GCA_039933435.1 Acidobacteriota bacterium
ACATCCAGTAGCCGTTGACCTCCGGGTTGAACCGCGGCGTCGTCCGGATGAGCTGTGCTCCCTTGGCCCATTCCGGCTTGGCCTTGATCCAGGCGGTGGTGCTGCAGCCCTTTTCGCAGAGCGTGCAGATGGTATCGACGGCGTCCGGGTTGTCCCACGGACGAGACTTGAAGCGGTAGTCGCGGGTGGTGATCGCCCCGACTGGGCAGACGTCCATCAGGTTGCCCGAGAGCAGGGAGTGCACCCCTTCCTCCTGGAAGGTGGCGATCTCGCTGCCGTATCCGCGGTCGACAATGCTGATCTGGGCGTCGGTGTCGATCTCGCGCATGAAGCGCACGCACCGGGTGCAGAGGATGCAGCGGTTGCGGTTGAGCATCAGCGTCGGGCCGAAGTCGACGTCGGCGCGCACTCCTTCGCCGTCGAAGACCCGGCGGGGGAACTCCATGCGGCTTTCGTTGGGACCGAAGCTGTAGGAGAAATCCTGCAGCGGGCATTCGCCGCCCTTGTCGCACACCGGGCAGTCGAGCGGGTGGTTGATCAGCAGGAACTCGAAGACGCTGGCCCGCGCCTCGACCACCTCCGGCGTGCTGGTCGAGATCACCATGCCCTCGGCGACGGTCGTCGAGCACGACGTCTGCAGCTTCGGCATCTTTTCGATCTTGACGATGCAGACGCGGCAGGAGCCGTCGATGCCGAGCCCGGGGTGGTAGCAGTAGTAGGGGATTTTCACGCCGCTTTCGATCGCGGCCTGGAGAACGGTCTTATCCCTGTCGGCCGTGACCTGCCGGCCGTCGATCGTCAGCGTGACGGTATCCATAAGCCTTCAATTGTACAATCAACTTTCCGATCCCGGGGGGTGAAGCGTGCGAAGGGCGGTTTGGGCCGGCGCCGGCGGCCTGTCCGAGCCTCACTTGACGAGCTCACTTGACGAGCTCGACGAGCGCCGCGTAGTCGGCGTTGGCGGCAATCGAGCGCACCGGGCCGCGGAGCGGAATCGTCCGCTCGGTCACCTTGTCGGCGAGCGGGACGACCACCTCTTCGGGCTCGCCGCTCCGGTAGGTCACGGTGACCGTGACGGGGACGTCCACGGGCTCGCCGCGCTGCTCGAACCGCACCAGCGCCTCGCCGCCGGTGACATGCGAGCTGAACTTGACCCGGGGGATGGCTGAGCCGTAAATCCAGGTCTCGAAGAAACGGTTCAGGTCTCTGCCGCCGGCCCGCTCCATGGCCTGGCGGAAGTCGTCGGTGCCCGCCTTTCGGAACTTCCAGTCGGTGTAGAACCCACGGATCCCGGCGAAGAAGGCCTCGTCTCCGAGCAGGCGCCGCAGCATGTGGAGCACCATCGCCGCCTTGTTGTAGATCACCGATCGGAACACCCGCTCGTCGGCGCGGATATGCCCCAGCCGGTAGCCCAGATACACCGGTCCCTGGTCGGAAGCGGCGAGCGCGGTCTGGCGCATCTGGCGCAGGATGTTCGCCACCACTGATGGATTGCGATCCTTCTCCGCATAGAGCAGCGCGAAGTACTGGGCGAAGCCTTCGCTGATCCATTGCTCGTGATAGTTCTTCCAGCCGACGGCGTGGCCCCACCACTGATGCGCGACTTCGTGAGCGAGGAAGAAGGCGGGGTAGTCGTCGAAGCTCACCGGATCGTTCCGCCACACGAACGTCGATCCAAGTACCACCTGGTTGAGGATCGCGAAATAGGGCGGGCTGTGCCCGCCGGGGCGATCGCTTTCGATGGCTGCGAGCGTGAAGCTCGGATAGGGCGCGTCGCCGACAATCGAGCCGTAGAACTCGAACACCGAGGCGGCGGTGCGGGTGAGGTCGCGCACCCGGCCTCCCTGCCGCGGGCTGCTCTGGACGTAGAGCGACACCGCCTTCCCGCCGGCGGCCAGGCGCGACGAGCCGACCGGAACCAGCCGGCTGATGATCACCCCGAGGTAGCGGGCCGGAGACGCGGCAGTGAACTCGGCCACCTTGCGCCCCCGCGCGGCGTCGGCCGCCGCGGTCGGTGCCGGGATCACCGGATCGCCGGTGCCGATGACGTCGAACTCGGCGGGAATCGTCAGCCGCATTTTCGCGGTGGCGTAGTCGGTCACCGCCGCTTGCGGATACCAGTAACTGCGGTTGCTGTACAGCCAGCGCTGCTCGAGCGGCAGGAAAATCGGCTCGTGCAGCTCCTGGCCGACGCCAATCGCCTCCCGATCGAAGATCTGCGGCGCAATCCGGCCGCCGTAGACGACGTTCAGCGTCAACTCGGTGTCGTGATTCAGGACCACGGGCAGGTTGACGATGAAGCTGTTCTGGCCGACGACCCGGAGGTGCAGCAGCCGGCCGAACGCCTGGGAGTAGACGCCACGCACCACCAGCGAGTCCGCGAGCCGGAAGGTCAGGGAGGAGACGCTGTCCCGGGCGATGCGCAGCCGGATGCGGGCATTGCCGGTGACGGTGCCGCGGTCGGGCACGAACTCGGCGTCGATCTGGTAGTCCTCGATGTCGAAGTCGAGCTGCTCGTCCTCGCTGTAGAACCGTCCGCGCGCGGCCAGCTTCGCCGCCGAGGCGTAGACCGAGATGTTGTGGCGCGCCTTGCGGTCGAACAGGGTGATGTCTTCCGCCTCGCTGGTCGAGCGCGTGTAGGTCAGCGTGCCGAACCGCCGCGTCCGCAACTCGGCGACGAAGTCCCCCGCCGACGGCAGCAGCGACCATCGCTCCCGGCTGAGGTCGCCCAGATCGACCTGCAGCGTGCGCCCCACGTAGTCGTTGAACAGCGCCGTGGCGGAGCGGAGGTCGTTGGCGGCAACCGATCGGGGGCGAAGCGCGCCGGTGTCGACGCGCGCACTGAAATCCGCGGGGTTCAGCCGCAGGAACGCCATGTCGATATCGGTGACGAGCGCTTCGTTGCCCGAGAAGATCCGCACCTGGG
>JBDTOB010000511.1:0-2926 GCA_039933435.1 Acidobacteriota bacterium
TAGTGCCAGACGTCGAGCTCGGTCCAGTTCGACAGCGGGAAGACGCGGATGCTCTCGCCCGGGGCGATGCGGCTGTTGAGCAGGTGCCAGAGCTCGGGGCGCTGGCGCTTGGGGTCCCACTGCCCCTTGTCGTTGCGCAGCGAGAACACCCGTTCCTTGGCGCGCGATCGCTCTTCGTCGCGCCGCGCCCCGCCGAAGGCGGCGTCGAAGCCGCCGGCGGCAAGGCCGTCGAGCAGCGCCTGGGTCTTGAGCAGGCCGCAGCAGCGCTGGGTGCCGAGCGCGAAGGGCTGCGCCCCCTCGGCGATGGCCGCGGTGTTGGTGTGGACGATCAGCCGGGCGCCGATCTCGGCGGCGTACCAGTCGCGGAAGGCAATCATCTCCCGGAACTTGTAGGTGGTGTCGATGTGCAGCAGCGGGAAGGGAATCGGGCCGGGATGAAACGCCTTCTGCGCCAGCCGCAGCAGCACCGACGAGTCCTTGCCGATCGAGTAGAGCATCACCGGGCGCTCGAACTCCGCCACCACCTCCCGCATGATGTGGATGCTCTCGGCCTCGAGCAGCCGGAGGTGATCGAGGCTCGGAGGAGCGACGGCCGGGGTCAGAATCTCTGCAGGCATAAGCTTTATTGCGCGAGGGAACCGGTGAGTGCCACCGGCAGCGGCCGGTGGCCGGTGAAGAAGCGGCGCAGCAGCCAGCCGTCCACCGCCAGCGCCGCCGCGGGGATGAGGAAGGCTTCCGGGCCCTCGACCAGCCCGAGCGATCGCAGCACGGTGGCGATCCCGAACGCTACGACCCAGGCGTCGAAGCTCATGCAGACCCGGCGGAAGGTCTCCGGCTGAATCCGCCGGATCAGCCACGCGCCGATCGGGACGCCGAGGATCAGGCTGGGCACGATCTGCGGCATCAGCGCGAAGCTGGCGGCGCTGTAGAGCCCCACCTGCCAGTAGGCCAGCGCCGTCATCGACGACTCCGCCAGCCGGATCAGCCCGATCGCAGCCCGGAACTCCTCTTTCGCGAGCCCCTGATTGGTCAGCATGGCGGCCAGCGGCGGCCCCGAGATCGTCGTGACGGCGTAGAGCAGCCCCACCCCGCCGCCGAGTGCCACGCCGGCCGGCCGCTCGGACCGGATCGGCCGGCGGAAGCCGGCCGCCTGCAGCAGGATGAGCGGCAGCAGGACCACGAAGGTCCAGAACTTGAGCCAGGCGGGATTGGCGGTGGCGATGAAATAGGTGCCGGCGATGACGCCGGGCACGAGACCGAGGATCACCGGGAGGACGCGGCCGGCGACGCGGGGCAGGGACCGGCGGTTGACCCAGACGACCCAGGCGTTGAGCACCACTTCGACCGGGACCAGCGCCGGGGTCAGCACCCGGTTGGTGAGGAAGAGCAGCGCAAACGGCACGGTAATCGACGAGAACCCGTATCCCAGGGCGCCGTTGACGATGGCAGCGATCAGCGTAATTGCGGCGATATGCACCATTTCTCCACGCGCGCGCGGTGTCAGCGCACGGCAGTCCGATCTCCGGTCAGAGGGAGGCCGGGCACCGGGTGGAGAGAGTGGATCCTGGAACTAGAAGGCGTGCTGCAGGAGGGAGTGTCTCACCAGCCGGATGCCGGCACCGTACATGCGCATCGACACAGCATCGATGTGGCGCACGGGCGACAGCGGCGGGTGGAGAGAACCATCAGCACCGGCACCGTAGCACGATCCCCGGCCGGTCTGTCAAGCCCCCGGCGCCCGCAACTATCCGATGGACGCCATGCGCGGTACGCATGGCAATGGCATGCGTCCGGCGCATGAGTTCTATCTGTAGATTCCGTTTTGCGCATGGGTTGGCGTGACCCATAAATCTAGTGTGCATACGCAAGGACCTCCAGACGCGCAAGGCCTCTACGACCCCCGCCACGAGCACGACGCCTGCGGCGTCGGCTTCGTCGCCCACGTCAAGGGGCAGAAATCGCACGCCATCGTCCGGCAGGCGCTGCAGGTCCTCATCAACCTGCTGCATCGCGGCGCCTGCGGCTGCGAAGCCAATACCGGGGACGGCGCCGGCATCCTGATTCAGATGCCCGACCGCTTCCTGCGCAAGGAGGCGGCCCGGCTCGGCCTGGCGCTGCCGCCGGCGCGGCACTACGGCGCCGGCTTCGTGTTCCTGCCGCGCGACGCCGACAGGCGCGCCGAGATCGAAGCGCTGTTCGCCCGCATCGTCGCCGAAGAGGGGCAGCAGCTGATCGGCTGGCGCGACGTGCCGACCGACGACAGCGGCCTCGGCCCGAGCGCCGTCGCCGTCGAGCCGGTGTTCCGTCAGATCTTCATCGGCCGCGGCGACGCTGAGGGGCGCGCCGATGCCGACCGGTGGTTCGAGCGCAAGCTCTACGTCATCCGCAAGCGCGTCGAGCACGCCGTCGACGCCCTGCCGCTCGCCGACCGGTCGTCGTTCTACGTCCCCAGCCTGTCGTCGCGGACGCTGATCTACAAGGGGATGCTGACCGCGAACCAGATCGATCCGATGTTTCCCGACCTCGACGATCCCGACGTCGAGTCGGCGCTGGCGCTGGTGCACCAGCGGTTCAGCACCAACACCTTTCCGTCCTGGCCGCTCGCCCACCCCTATCGTTTTGTCGCCCACAACGGCGAAATCAACACCCTGCGCGGCAACATCAACTGGATGAAGGCGCGCGAGGCGCTGCTCGACTCGGAGGTCTTCGGCGAGGATCTCGCCCGCATCCTGCCGATCATCCGCGAAGGCGGCAGCGACACCGCCATCTTCGACAACGTCCTCGAGTTCCTGGTGATGGCGGGGCGATCGCTGCCGCACGCCCTGCTGATGATGATCCCGGAGCCGTGGCAGAACCACGAGAGCATGAGCCCCGAGCTGCGGGCGTTCTACGAGTACCACTCGTCGCTGATGGAGCCGTGGGACGG
>JBDTOB010000512.1:0-2915 GCA_039933435.1 Acidobacteriota bacterium
GCGGACCTGGCGGCCTCGCTGGGCCACACCCCGCCGACGCGGCTGACCGCCTGCGTCATCGACCCGGCGTCAACGGATCCGCAGTGCCGGGTGGGGGCGCTCCACCGCAACCGGCTCCGCTGGGAGCTGCCGAACGTCGGCGGCGACGCGGTGACCAGCTACATCGCCTATCGCGTCACCGGCGGCACCGTGACCGCGGTCAATGCCGCGCAGAAAATCGAGGCGGGGCGCACCCTCAACGGCACGACCTTTACCCTCGACGATCTCGAGGAGCTGCCCAACGCCCAGCCGTTCACCTACTGGGTGGTCGGGCGGTTCGTCAGCGATGCCGATGTCAGCAGTCCGTCGAACTACGCGACGGTCGTCGCCGTCAACAACAACCCGGTGGCGGTCGCGGATACCCCCAGCACCAACGAAGATACGTTGCTGACCGGGGACGTGCTCGCCAATGACGCCGACGCCGACAGTCAGGGGCGCTTCCCGACGCTGGTGAGCGCGCCGGCGCATGCCGCGACGTTCCAGCTCAACCCCGACGGTACCTTCAGCTACCTGCCGGCGGCGAACTTCTTCGGAACCGACACCTTCACCTACCGGCTGGCCGCGGGCCTGTGGCCCCGGCCGCCGGTCCCGATGCCGGTCAGCGGCGACTCGGACGTCCGGACCGTGACCATCACCATCAACCCGGTCAACGATCCCCCGTCGTTCACGGCCGGCGCGGCTGACACGGTGTTGGAAGACTCGGGTCTTCGATCGGTGGCCTGGGCGACGGCAATCAGCGCCGGCCCGGCCAACGAAACCGACGGCAGCTGCAGCGTGCCTGGCGTCGGCGCTATCTCGGTGTGCCACCAGGTCGTGGACTTCCTGGTGAGCAACGACAATCCAGCGCTGTTCGCACCCACCGGGCAGCCGAAGGTCGCACCCGACGGCACGCTGACCTATACGCCCGCGGCGGACGCCAACGGCAACGCCACGGTCACCGTCCAGGCGCACGACAACGGCGGCCTCGACCTCGGCGGCATCAGCACCAGCGCCCCCCAGACCTTCGTGGTCACGGTGACGCCGGTCAACGACGTGCCGTCGTTCACCAGGGGGGCCGACCAGCGGGTCGCGAAAGACAGCGGTCCCACGACCGTGCTCGCCTGGGCGACGGGTCTCAGCCGCGGACCGGCGAACGAGTCCGCGCAGGCACTGGACTTCGTCGTCACCACCACCAACGGCACACTGTTCAGCGCGGCCCCGGCGATCAGCCCGCTGGGCACGCTGACCTACACCCCGGCGACCGGCGCGGTCGGCGTCGCGCTCGTCTCCGTGGCGCTCCACGACGACGGCGGCACCAGCAATGGCGGCGTCGACACCAGCGCGGTGCAGACATTCACCATTACCGTAGGGGCGACGGTCCTGGTCTACGGGCCGTCGCTCGACCTCGGCACGCCGGTCAACGAGAAGACCATTGCCGAAGCCGCCGGCTATGTCGTCACAGTCAAGGACGCGGGGCAATGGACAGCGATGACGAAGACCGAGTTCGCCGCCTACAACGCCATTGTTTTCGGTGATCCGAACTGCATCTACTCGCCGGCGCCGCTGTCCGTCGCCGAGGGCAACCGCATGACGTGGTCGGAGGCGGTGACGGGACCGATCGTGGTCATCGGCACCGACGCGACGTATCACCGGGCGCACGGGACCGCCTCGGTCGCGGCTGCCGCTGAAACGCTGACACGCAATGCGATAGCGTTTGCCGCCTCGGGAACTTCGACCGGCATGTATATGTCGCTCAGTTGCTACTATGCGACCGTAGCGTCGCCCGCGACGGTCACGGTGCTCGAGGAGTTCGGGACTTTCGTCGCTGGTAAGGTGGACCGGAGCTCGGTCGTGGTCAAGCAGCCGTCGCACCCGGTCATGTCTGGCCTGACGAGCACCTTGCTCTCGGGCTGGGGAGACTCCGTCCACGAGTGGTTCAGCGCCTTCCCGTCAACCTGGACGGTGATTGCGGTGGAAACGTCCGGCAGCCCGGCAGAGCAGCCATACATCATCACCAACACTCCGCCGGCGCCGCCGCTGCCGTGAGGCGTGAAGCGTGAGGCGACGAGGGTGCGCGTGCCTGAGGATTGCGGACAACGACGAAATGACGCGGGGGACGCCGGTATCGCCGGCCGTTCCCGCGTCCGAAGCGTGGGAGGTCGTGCGGTGATGAGCAAGCCGGTTCGGTCGATGGGGTCCATTCGCGGCGCGGGCGCGGCAGTGGCGGCGGCGCTGCTGCTGACGCTGCCGGCGGCGGCGTCAGCTCAGGCACCGCTCCCCGCCACCGCCTGTGACGCGGCGCTGGCCAACCCGGACCTGCACCCGCAGCCGGAGATGCCGCTCGAAGACGGCGCCACCGCCTTCAGCTACACCGCCGGCGGCGCCTTCGTCTCGGGCGGCGGATCGGCGGTCCGGATCACGCTGTCGCTGCTGTTTGCGCCCGGGCCCGATGCGACCATCCGGCTCACGGCGCTCGACGAGCACTGCAGCGGCGGCACCGCGAAAACCGCCTTCACCCAGACGTTCGGCGGCCTGACGTCGGTGGTGAACAGCATCTCCTACGACGCCATCTCCGGCGACGTCTCGCTGAACGGCAGCGGCGAGACGGTGACGCCGTCGGCGACGCCGCGCTTCCTCTTCGTCGATGTGTGGGACGGCGAACTGCCGTCGACCCACGCCACGCACTCGTACTTGATCGATCTGAGCGATCCGAAGAACCCGGGCGGGCTCTAAGGGGCCGGCGTTGACCGCCCGCCGCACGGCTGGCTACTTCGCGGCGCGGCGGCGGACGTCCGGCAGCAGCGGATCGACCGTGGACTGGCCGCGGATCGCCAGATACTCACGGTAGGAGTCGGCAAAGCCGGCGCTGTTCAACCCTTCGCGGACGCGCCCCTGGT
>JBDTOB010000513.1:0-2914 GCA_039933435.1 Acidobacteriota bacterium
ATGCGCATGCCGATCACCAACGGATTACAGTTCCTCCGCCTCGTCCGTTCCAAGCCGCACCTGGTCGAGGTGCCGGTCGCGATCGTCACCGGGGATTACTTCCTGCCGGATCCGATTCAGGCGGAACTGAAGTCCCTCGGCGCAGCCATCCGATTCAAACCGCTGTGGCTGGAGGATCTCGTCGCGCTCGCCAGGACCCTGGTTTCGGCGTGAACGATCGATTTCTCCGGGCCTGCCGGCGTCAGCCGGTCGATGCCACGCCGGTCTGGTTCATGCGGCAGGCCGGCCGCTACATGGCCGACTACCGGGCGCTCCGCCAGCGCTACACCCTGCTCGAAATCTGCGCCAACCCGGAACTGGCGGTCGCGGTCACGCTCCAGCCGGTCGAGGTCATCGAGGTCGACGCCGCCATCCTGTTCTCGGATCTGCTGGTGCCGTTCACGCCCATGGGGCTCGACTTCGATTTCATCAAGGGCGAGGGCCCTTCGGTCGAACACCCGATCCGCACGCCTGAGGCGGTCGAGAAGCTCCGCCGCTTCGAGCCGCGGGAAGCGCTGGGGCATGTGCTCGAAACCATCCGCATCCTTCGCCGCGAGCTCGACGGCCGCGTGCCGCTCATCGGCTTCGGCGGCGCCCCCTTCACCATGGCGTCGTATGCCATCGAGGGCTGTCCTTCCACGACCTACGCCCGCACCAAGGCGTTCATGTATTCACAGCCCGCGGCCTGGCATCGGCTCTGCTCGCGCTTCGCCGACATGATGGCTGACTACCTCACCGCGCAGATCGAGGCGGGTGCGCAGGCGCTGCAGATCTTCGACTCGTGGGCCGGCGCGCTCGGCAAGGCCGACTACCGCGAGTTCGCGCTGCCCCACACCTCGCGCATTTTCTCGGCGCTCAAGGCCAAGGGCGTGCCCCTGATTCACTTTGGCGTCGGCACCGCCGCCATCCTCGGCGACATCGTCGACAACGGCGCCGACGTGATCGGCGTGGACTGGCGGCAGCCGATAGACGAGGCCTGGCAGGTGATCGGCCACAACCGCGCCATCCAGGGCAACCTCGATCCGGCGCGGCTGCTGGGGCCGATGGACCGCGTCTTCTCGGCGACCGACGACATCCTGCGCCGCGTCGGCGGACGGCCCGGACACATCTTCAATCTCGGCCACGGTGTGCTGCCGAGCACTCCGCTCGAGTCCGTGCAGGCGCTCGCGCGCCACGTGCACGAGGCGACCCGCACGAGGCCGTCCTAACCGCTCCTCGCTGATGATCATCATCGTCGGCGCCGGCATCACCGGTCTCTCGGCGGCGTTCGAACTGGCGCGGCGGGGATTGCGGTTCAGGGTGCTGGAAGCCTCGCCGCGCACGGGAGGCCTGATCCGCACCGAGCACGTCGACGGCTACACCATCGAGGCCGGCCCCGAGTCGGTGCTCGCCCAGAAGCCCGCGGCGCTCGAGCTGTTCGAGGCGCTTGGCCTGTCCGCACACGTCGTCACCAGCCTGGTGCCGCGCACGGCCTTCATCCTCGGGCACGGCCGCCTTCATCCCCTTCCCTCGCCGTCCGTGCTGGGGATCCCGACAACGATCGCGGGGGTGGCGGGGTACGGGCTCCTGCCGGTCGCGGCGCGGGCGCGGCTGGCGGTGGAGCCGTGGGTGCCGCGGCGCCGCAGTACGGAGGACGAATCCGTGGCGACCTTTTTCCGGCGCCGGTTCGGCGGCGCCACCGTGGGCCTGATCGCGGAGCCGCTGCTCGGCGGCATCCATTCAGGGAATGTCGAACGGCTGTCGATGCGGTCGCTGTTTCCCCGGTTCCTCGACGCCGAGGCGCGCCGCGGCAGCGTGTTGCGCGCGTTCCGCCATGCCGCGCCGGCGGGAGGCGGCGAGGGATTGTTCCGCTCGCTCGACGGCGGCATGGGCGGGCTCGTCGAGGCGATCGAGCGCCGGCTTCCGGCGGGATCGGTGCAGTGCGGAGCGGCGGTGACGCGCCTCGAACGCGGCGGCGGCGACAGGCCCGGGTGGCGGGTGTGGACTGGCGACGGAGAGGCGGCGGCCGCGGATGCGGTGATCCTGACGACCCCGGCGTGGGTCACGGCGCGGCTGCTGGAGCCGATCGATGACGAAGCGGCGGCGCTCTGCGCCGGGATCACCTACGCATCGTCTGTCAGTGTCTCGCTGGCGTGGCCGCGGGCGGCGGTGGCGCATCCACTGAGGGGCAGCGGCTTCGTGGTGGCGCGGCGCGCCAGCCAGGTACGGATCACGGCGTGCACGTGGGTGTCGTCGAAATGGGCCGGGCGCGCGCCGGCCGGCATGGTGCTGCTGCGGGCGTTCATGGGTGGCGCCCACGATGCCGACGCGGTGGAGCTGGAGGACGCCGCGATCGTGGAAACCGTCGTGCGCGACCTGGCGGCAGTGCTGGGAATTCGCGGAGCGCCGGTGCTGGCCCGCGTCGCGCGATGGCCGCGCGCCGGGGCGCAGCACCATGTCGGGCACGCGGCGCGGGTCGCGGCGATCGAGCGGCGGCTGGATCGGCATGCGGGCATGCTGGTGGCCGGCAGCGGCTTTCACGCCGTCGGGTTGCCGGACTGCATCGCCGACGGCCGGGCCGCGGCGGCGCGCGCCGCCGACTGCACTATGATCGGAAGGACCTCGCCGGACGCGACGGCCGGCGCGGGGCGGACAGACATTCAGATTGAAGGGCAGGAATGACGAAGACGTGGCGGACGATGGCGCGGTTGGTGATGCTGGCGGCGGCCGCCTGGGGAATGCTGGCGGTGCCGGCGCGGGCGCAGACGCCGGAGGTGCAGAAGATCCTCGCGGAGATCAAGTCCCGCGACAAGGGGATGCTGGCAGTCTCGGAAGAGGACGGCCGCTTCCTGCGGCTGATGATCGCCTCGAGCGGCGCCAAGCACGCGCTCGAGAT